>WJJR01000178.1 GCA_014729565.1 Candidatus Zixiibacteriota bacterium
CACTCGCATCTTAATCTATCGCGGAAAGACATGACCGATCGGATGGTGGCTGCCATCGAAAGCGGTGTCGTGCATTGTATCGGTCATCCGTTCGCGCGCATGTTTGGCAAACGCGATCCGATCCCTCTTGATTTTGACCGCGTGCTGGAAGCGTGCCGCGAGCATCATGTTGCCCTGGAGATCAGCGGGCAGCCGGAACGGCTGGACCTGCCCGATGTCTACGCTCGCACGGCGGCCGAACACGGTGTCCCACTGGTCGTTAGCACCGATGCCCACCGCATCGACAATCTGGATTACATGAAGTACGGTATCGCCCAGGCACGGCGTGGGTGGGTACAGAAGAAGCATGTGTGGAATACGGTGTCCGCGGTGATATTGAAGAAGCGAGTCACGCGCTAGTGTCGTGCGGATTGACGCTCACCCGGAATTGACAAACCCTCAATCTTAGTTAGGTTTCTGACAAGGCCCCTCTGACTGATTAGAGGGTCGTGCCCACCATCGAGTCAGGAGTCGATTATGAGTTCCACCCGTCGTGGTCTCGCTCCACTTGTTCTTGCGGGAGTGATGATCGTGTGCCTGGCGCAGCTTGTGTCATCAGGATCCGATCCCGCCGCCCGGCACAACCAGTCAGCGAACGCCCCGAATGCCGAGCGCCTGGTCATTCGCTACGCCGACGGTGCTTTCGAACTCATCAGCCGCACACCGCTCGTAAAGACACTGCCGCCGAGTGTCGCGATGCCGGCGCCTCTGGGCGACGTTCGCGGAAGCTGGGTTGAGGTCGTTGACAATGCGGCGGACGTGCTGTACCGGTGACGGATCGATTCAGTGCAGACGGCTGTGCGTCCGCCCGCCGCGACAGCTTGAATCGGATAGGACTTACGACAATTGTTCTCATTGGAGTGGTAGTCTGGCGGCCGGCGTAACGCTAGTGACGATAATAGCTTGCCGAGTAGCTCTCGGCAACATGAAGAGAGTCGTGTATTGTCGCAGGAGGGTTTCGCCCGACAATTGAAGTCGACCGGTAATTGACAAGGTTGTCATATGTAGTAGGTTACAGGTTGACTGGCTCTCATGCAGCAGAGCCATCCACCGCTTCCATTCTGGAGCGCATGGTGATGTGTCCAGGCTCTGAATTGACGCCAGTCGCTTTGGCGAGTGTTGGCTGTTGAGGCCCGGCGCTCGCGATATGATCGCATACGACGATTCCGTCCCCGCACGGATCGACACGCATCGCTCAATGGGAATCGCGCGATGGAGCAACGATCGCGCAGGGACGCGTACCCGCAGGGTATCGGAATGGGAGGTGGCCCAATGAAGAAGACCGTGACGGTGGTTTTGGTGCTGGTGTTGGCAACGCTTGCCATTGCCGCACAGACATCGCACGAGACAATAAACGCGACCGGGGATTCACCCACCGGGCCGACGTGGTCCCATCCGGAAAGCCGGTACAACCTACCTGAAGCCGATGGCGACAACAGTAACTGGAAGCCGTTGGACCGGAAGACTGAATCGGTCTCGATTATTGATGATCAGAATGGGCCGGCCATGGGGCTTGACGCGACGGTGCAATCGTCGCCGGGTATTGTTCTTTGTGGTGGTGCACAGGGGGGCACGGCTTACGGATTACAACATAATGATAATAATCAGCAGATGATATCCGTTCTCCCCACGAGCTACGGGGGGCAGTATGTGCACTTCACCTGGACACACTGGGATCGCATTGTCGACTCAGGAGATGTGGGTCGTTTCGTCGCTTACAACTGCTGGAGCCAAAGTGGTGGCCTCGGGCTGGGGAACTGTGGCATCACGTTCCAATGGTGGGTAAATCCTTTGGAGGCGCACGCAGGATTTCCCAATATTGATATTGGAAGCGATGATCGAGCAATCGTGGCTTTGCACGCGAGTGAACGGGACGGACCGCTTGGTGCTCCGTTAACGACCAGCCCGTGGGTATTCAACGCCGCCGTGCCGTGCGGGGACCTTTTCGGGGCAGGGCAATTCGGAAATGCGTCGCCCGTTGAAGAAGGTGAGGTGATTTGGCCCCATCTTCGCGTTGATCTTGGTGACGGGGCTCAGTCACGTCAGCAGGCCGAAGATGTCTTCCACCTGGTCGCTCATCCGAGTGGACTCGGACATGATCGGTCGTGGCAAAACCAGTTGGTGTATTACCGTCGTGTCGGCGGCTTTGGCAATCCGTGGGACGGCCCAGTTGTACTGGACAACGATGCCGGGACGATTAACCACCATGTAGCCGTTGACCCAACGTCGGAACGGGTCGCCGTCTTCTATCAGCGCGACAACTTTGATCCCGACAATCTCCTGCAAAACGGCTACATCGAATCACCCGACAACGGCGCCAGTTGGATTGCCGCGGGCGATTTTCCCAATCCGACCCAGACCGCCAGCTATGTGCCGATTACGTCATACACCGGACCGGAGATCGTCAATCCGCAATCGTGGGTGGAGTTGCAGGGCGAATACGACAATGATGGTATCAAGCATGCGGTGTGGATTGAGCAGGCGTATGCCAATGCGACGGCTGATTGTCGTTTGAAACACTGGGATGAGATCAACGGCATCACCACCATCAAAGAGGCGCTCGGTTGGAATAACCAGGGTATCGATGGCGGACGTGACTTGTGGCTGGCGCTGCCGAACATTGCATTCGGCGACGGTTCAACCGTGTGCACCGACGGACCGGGTGATCAAACCAACGACAATTATGTGTATGTCACCTATGAGCAATATGGCGGGCCGACGGCGGCCGAGCAGAGTGACGTGTCGGCGTCGGACAATGCCCACAACCTGGACATCTACATCGCGGTATCGAATGATGGTGGCCAGACGTTCTCACCGTCGGTGAATCTGACCAACACAAAAACTCCGGGGTGTGATGGCGTTATTCCGGGTAATGAATGTGCTTCGGAACGGGACCCGTCGCTCGCGCATGTGGTCAATGACACGATCCATTTGATGTACATTCTGGACACCGATGCCGGTGATGTTGTCTTCGGGCAGGGCAACTGGACGTTCAATCCGGTGATGTACTATCGCATTCCGGGAGGAACGGATGCCGACTTTTTGTGTCCCAACATGGCGCCGGTGGTTACCGCACAGTTGACCAATCAGGATCCCGATTGCGAATATCACGCCGCCTTCAATGCCAGCGCGGGACCGCAGCAACAGATGGAAGATCTGATTATCGACAACCTCGGCAATGCAACACTGGCCGGCAGTGTCAGCGGAGTTCCCGCGGTTGACTGGTTGGTGGTAACAACCGGATCGTATATGATTCCGGCCGGGGACCCGCCGAATACCCGGACGGTCACGATGGATGCATCGGCATCATCGGTTCAGTCGGGCGGGGAAGGGCTCTATCAGAGTACGATCGAGATTACGCATAATGATACGACACAGCCATCGCCGATCGTTTTCCCCGTCGATTTCTTCGCCTTCGATGCGTTTTACTGTCCCGAGTTCGCGACTCTCAATACCGGTTGGCTGTGGCTGACCGTATCGAACGTGGAACGCCAGGCGAATCGAGGTCCGGAGCAGGGCGGATTGGTCCGCTTGGATCCGACGGTGGGCGATTCCAGCTATTCGATTTATGATGCCAGTTTGCTCATCGGCGTGCCACCAAATCCGGATACACTCGTCTTCCGCAATATTTATGGGGAGGGGAACGGGATGCCGGGTTTCCGTGCACTGGAGAGTCTCCAGCGTGACACGTCGGCCTACGGCACCAATAGTGGCTATGCCAGCGCCGTGGCAGGGCAGACAACGGCCGATTCCTCACTCGCCATCGACGTTGAGTACATCTTCCCGCAGCATCCGGATTCGTGTGAGTTTGTGCTCATCAAGTACCGAATCGAGAACCAGACCGAGAGCACTATCAGTGATCTGGCATTTGGGCAGGCGACGGACTTTGACATCGTGCCCAGCCGCAACGATATCGATAGTATCCAACCGGGTGTGCAGAACACCGGGCACATCAATCCCGATTACAACCTTGTCTATCAGCAGGGAGTGGACCAAGCCGGCCATGTGATTGTCGGCGACCGCACGGCCACCCGTTTCAAGGGCGGCATCACGGCGATCCAGCCGTCTCCGGTCCCGCGGGCCTGGGTGGCGCCGAACGAACCGTGGCTGCAGGGACCGACCGGGCTTGGTTTCGGCGAAGGGTATTTGTGGCAGGAGATGAACGCCAGCGGAATTGAGATTTTCCCGTCCAACGATCCGGATCCCGAGGAGGATCTCCATACGGTGATGGTGATGGAGAATGGCGTCAGTCTCGCGCCGGGTGAGGTGCGTCGCTACCTGATCGGCTACGTGTCGTCGAATACCGGCACCGATGATGCCGATCTGATGGCGAGCGTGCGCAAAGCGTGGCGGTACTGCTTCGGTTGGTCGGAGTTTGTGACCTATGATCTTCTGTCCGATCCCATGGTAAAAGAATATCCGGTGTATGCGATTGGGACTCACGAAGAGGGCCTTCCGGGTGGGTGCAACGGCTGCATTTTCAGTGAAGTGGATGACCCATTCGATGCATTTTCGCTGACGTCGAACGGCTGCGCTGGTACGATTACCTTCAGCGGCACCATGGATGATTGGTGCTATACTGCGACATACCGGGTTGAGGATCTCTGCGGCGAGTACAGTGATGATTGTGTGATACGGGTAGACGTCGGTGAATGCATCGGTTGCCTGTGTGCGTTCCAATGTGACTTCGACGAGAACGGCGTACGCGACGCAATTGACATGAATGCGGAAATCGACATCCTGTTTTTCAATGGTCCGGATCCGAAGGACCCGAGTTGCCCCGTTACGCGCGCCGATTTCGATGCCAATGGTTTTTCCGACGTGCTCGATCTGGATGCGTTGATCAAGCACCTGTTCTTTAACGGTCCGCCGCCGGTGGACCCGTGTATACCGTAGGGGCTCTGATCGTTCGTTCGATTGATTGTCATAGGGATCTTCTGTTTGCATAAGGGTGCCACAGGCCTTATGGGCGTGTTGAAAAACGATGTCATTGCAGTTGATGCTTTTGTAGGGGCGTATTGAATACGCCCTCTGCGCGTAGCCCTTTCGCGGGCAGGGCGTATGCAATACGCTCCTACGGGTATTGTTCTTGTCTACGCATGGCATTGCCGGAAACTCAGGGCTTTTCAACACGCGCTTAAGGCCCGTGGCACCCAAAAGTAAGTACGAGACACACAGTGGCTCACCTCTGCTCAATCAGATCGGAAATCTGAGAATCGCTGTGAGCTCTTCCCCAATGACGTTCCAGCAGGTCTGCGTGCCCTGCAAACCGTCAAAATCTCTGTTCTAAAGATCGGTTCGTTGCGAAACGGCTTGGACTGCGGCCCTGATTGAATCAGACTAACACGTTGCGCGCTGTCGTCGCGTCGTGAGGTGGGTGGTCGTGTACCGTCGTCGATCAATTGAGTTCGCTCTCATTGTAACCTTCTTGTTTAGCACCGTCGTTGCTATCAACGTTTACGCGTCGACGAATTGGCTGACGTTGCGCTACGTCCAGCGAATGCGCATCGAAACAACCGATAACGCGATCACACTGTCGCGTGAGGCCAACGGCGGACGCAGTGTCTGGCGTCATCGCACCAGCCTTCAGGGAATCACACAGCCCCACCCGCAATTCACCGTCACGGGCCGTCTGACCAATGAAATGTACTATCACTTCGTCCCCGAAGCGCGTGCGTATGACTTCAATGAGATCTTTGTCGATTTGCTGCGGGCCACGTGGGACAGTATTGGCGGTCTCCCGCTCAGTGCAACGGTCGGCCGGCAGAACATTATACTGGGAGAGGGATTTGTGGTTATGGATGGCGGGCCGCTCGATGGTTCGCGTTCAATTTATTTCAATGCCGCCCGCGTCGACTGGACGATTGCCCCGCATCATTCGCTCTCTTTGATTGCCTGCTACCAGCCGGAAATGGAGACGTGGTTTCCGGTCATTCATGATCAGGATCGGCTGTTGATCGAACAGCCGGAGCAGGGTCTGATTGCCTACTATTCGGGAGCGTTTCGCAACGTCGACGTGCAGGGGTACGTGATCCGCAAGGATGTGAAGTCGAGTGACCTGGCGCCCACGTCGGGATATCGCTATTGTCCCGGTGTGCGCGTTCGGGTTCCGCTGCAACCATCACTTAGCGTCACCGGCGAACTGGCGTTGCAGCGTGGCGCGTTTGGTTCGGCAGATGTGAGTGCCTATGGTGGGTATTCGTATCTGTCGCACTCAACATCGTGGCCACGATACCTGCCCAGCCGATTCACTCTCGGCGGTCTGTATCTCAGTGGTGATGATCCGCAGACGGCTGATCGTGAGGACTGGGACCCACTGTTCAGCCGGTGGCCAAAGTGGAGCGAATCGTACATCTACACTCAGGTGAAAGAGGTTGGTGTCGCGCGCTGGACCAACACGGCGAGCGTATTTGCAACATTGCGCTTCGATCTCGATGAGCGAACGCGATTCACACTTGACTATCACCACCTGATGGCGCCGGAACATTCTGATCCTGCACTCCCGTTTCCCGGTGGCCGCGGCACAACGCGAGGCGACCTGATCATTGGACGGTTGACGTTTACCATGAACGAGCATCTGGACGGACATGTGTTGTGGGAAGGCTTCGAGCCGGGCGATTTCTATTTCGATGGTGCGGACGGTTACGGATGGGGACGGTTGGAAGTGACCATACGGTATTGAGAATAGTTGGCAGGTTGTCAGACGATTGTACCGCGAGGTGATCTCATGATTCTCAAACTCAGTGTGATCATTGCCTTTGCGCTCCTCATTGTGATCGTGGGCATCATGGGACTGCGCAAGACACGCTCGTTTACCGATTTTCTGCTCGGTGGACGGCAAGTGGGTCCGTGGCTGACAGCCTTCACGTATGGCACGGCCTATTTCTCCGCAGTGCTGTTCATCGGATTTGCCGGTAAGATCGGCTGGCAGTTCGGGCTGTCAGGTTTATGGGTGGCGGCGGGCAATGCTGTCCTCGGTGTGCTCGGCGTGTGGTGGATCATGGGGAAGCGCATTCGCAGCATGTCGCACGAGTTGCAGGTCCACACCATGCCCGAGTACTTTGAACGTCGCTACAACAGCCGCGGCCTGCGGCTGTACGCCTCGATCTGCATCTTTGTGTTCTTCATACCGTATTCGGCCGCTGTCTTCATTGGTTTGTCGTATCTGTTTCAAACGACATTCGGCATCGGCTACACCGCAGCACTGCTGTACATGGGTGGTTTGACCACGTTGTATCTGGCGCTGGGAGGATACAAATCGATGACCATGATCGATGCCGTCTTCGGCATGATCATGATCGTGGGTGTGGCGGTCCTCCTCGGCAGTACACTGGGCAGAGCGGGGGGACTGGATACACTCATCGACCGGCTGACGGCGTTTCATCCGCAATTGGCCGAGGTGATTGGCCCGCCCGGGTGGTGGCCGCTGTTTTCACTTGTGTTTCTGACCAGCGTCGCTCCGTTCGCGATGCCGCAATTGGTGCAGAAGTTCTACGCGATTCGTGACAACCGCTCGATTCGGATCGGTATGACGGCGTCGACGTTGTTTTGCGTTCTGATTGCCGGGACCGCGTATTTTGTCGGCGCCAGCGCGCGTGTGTTTCTGAATCCGGAGATGAATCCGGCGGCGTTTCTCAATGGACAACCGGTCTTCGATGCGTTGATGCCGGAGATGCTGGCCAACGTGGTGACACCATCGCTGTCGGTGTTGATGCTGCTGTTGATATTGTCGGCATCGATGTCGACGTTAGCGGCGTTGGTGTTGATCTCCAGTTCATCAGTAGTCAAAGATCTCTATGCAGGGTTTGTTAACCAACACGCGACTGATACTCAACTCACGCGGCTCATGCGGCTTTTCAGCGCCGTGTTTGTTGCACTCTCCGTCATACTCGCTTACGTCAAGCCGGCCACCATTGTCTCGATTTTGGGAATCTCCTGGGGCGCCATCGGTGCGGCATTTTTGGGGCCGTTTGTGTGGGGATTGTTCTGGCGGCGTTGCTCCAAGGCAGCGGCCGTCATCTCATCGGTCGTGGGGTTGGGCGTGTGCATCTGGCTCTATGCGACCGGCATGCCGTCGCCACAAGCCGGCACGATCGGGATGATTCTATCACTGGTCCTTCCCCCGCTGATCGCAGCAGTTACGAGTCCATCGTCAGTACTCACCGACTGATTCTTTGTTCCATGTGCCTTTGATTTCTCTGTCTCTCAGGAAACACTGGTACAGTCCCGGCTGAGTTTGTTTACTGTGGTATGACTGAATTTCCAATACAACAGACTGAAGACATCCCCATCTGGGAAACGCTCGAAGAGCATTTGCAGAACGGCGATGTTGATGCCGTGCGGCATGTGGTCGCCACGCTTGATCCCGGTGAGATTCCGCGCGTTCTGTCGCATATCGAACTTGAGGAACGCAATCAGCTTCTCAATCTGCTTGATGCGGAAACGTCGGCGGCGTGGCTGGAGCAACTCCCCGACAGCCAGATTGCGGAGATCTTAGACGATCTCGAGCCCGCGGTCGCCGCGCCGATTGTCGATACGCTTCCCAGCAATGCGCAGGCCGACGTGCTCGGTGAACTCGAACCGGAGTCGGCGAACGCGATTCTGGAGTTGATGCAGCCGGAAGAAGCCGAAGACGCGCAGCGGCTGGTGCAATACCCCGAGGATACGGCCGGCGGTATCATGATCACCGAGTATCTGTCGTATCCGGAGAACGTGACGGTCGGGGGCGTGCTCGATGATCTTCGCGCGCACACAGAAGAGTACCAGCGTCACGATGTCCAGTATATCTATATCACCGACGTGCTGGGGGCGCTGAAGGGCGTGTTGCGTTTGCGCGATCTCGTGTTGACGCCATCGCATATTTCGGTGCGTCAGATCATGTTGACCGATCTGGAGTGGATGCCGGTCGATGCCCGGGTTGAGGAATTACAGGACTTCTTCGCCAACCGTCCATACCTGGGTGTACCGATTGTCGACGCCGATCGGAAGCTGTTGGGTGTTGTCCGGCACGCCGATGTCGCCGAGGCGATCAGTGAACAAGCCGCCAGCGACCACCTGAAGGCACAGGGTATTGTCGGTGGTGAGGAATTGCGAACGATGCCGGTCGTGACACGTGCCTGGCACCGCCTCTCGTGGTTGAGCATCAATATCGTGTTGAACATCATCGCCGCCAGTGTGATTGCGATGTATCAGGACACGTTGTCGGCAGTGATTGTCCTCGCGGTCTTTCTGCCAATCATTTCCGACATGAGCGGTTGTTCGGGAAACCAGGCCGTGGCGGTCAGTATGCGCGAGCTAACGCTCGGCATTATTCGTCCATCAGATGTCTGGCGCACGTGGGGCAAAGAGCTGTCGGTGGGGTTGATCAATGCGACGGCGCTTGGCGCATTGCTTGGGCTGGCCGCTTACATCTGGAAAGGGAATCTGGTGTTGAGCCTGGTAGTGGCCGGCGCCTTGGGGTTGAATACACTGGTGGCCGTATCACTCGGCGGCTTGGTCCCGTTGTTTCTGCGACACATGAAGATGGATCCAGCCCTGGCATCGGGACCGATTCTCACCACGGTGACCGATATGTGTGGATTCTTTCTGGTGTTGAGCTTTGCGAGCGCAACGTTGTCGATGATTACTTAGCTGCGCTCCAGCAACTGACGCAGAAACGATTTCACCTCGTCCGGATCATGCAGGACATAATCGGCGAGTGACGTGATCTCGCGGTCGCCAACCCGAATGCCTAAGCCTCGACCGTGAATTGCCCGAAAGGCGTCTTCATCGGTTTCATCGTCGCCGATGTACATGACCAGGGATTGCTCCGGATCGATGTTAAGAGCATCGATGATCCAATTGACCGCATGGCCTTTGTCCCACTCAACATCGGGCAGTAATTCAATTACCATTTTGCCGTCGTGGCGTTTCAAGTGAGAGGCGTCACGGGCGATGGATGCGACGATATCACTGACTGTGGCGTGGTGCGCTGTGGCGACGTTGCGGTAATGAATCGCGACGGAAAATGGTTTGCGCTCGATGAACGTTCCGTCGATCGCATCGAGTTGTTCATGCAGTTGGCGTTCAACGTTGTCGAGTTCCGGGCGTGCTTCGGCGGCTTCTTTGTGTGTCATCGACCGGTCGGGGCCTTTGATATCGAAGCCGTGGTTACCGGCATAATACAAGTCGTCCAAAGCAACGCGCGGCTCCACGTCGTTGCGGGCACGTCCACTGACAATGGCCACGGGATACGTTGCGGCCAAC
>WJJR01000179.1 GCA_014729565.1 Candidatus Zixiibacteriota bacterium
ACGCAGTTCTTCATTGCCTGTCTGCACACGAACTGACGAATGAGCGGGTTCGATACCTTTTTCAAAATTTTCGGGATCAGTTTGATTAAGGTACTCTTCCACATTGGTGTATACATCGCCGTCGAGATCCAGAGCGCCATCCCCGGCATTGTTTGGATTCAATCCCTGTGCACGTTCCCATGCATCCGGCATACCATCTCCGTCGCTATCGGGAGGCGCTTCGCCGCCGGCGTAGTGGGCCCAACCGCCCACATCCCGTTGCGAATCGATGAATCGGCCCTCGCGATTGCGGGTTTCTTGTATAACACGGTCATCCACGACATCGCGAACCGGCCGTGTCGCTCCCACATGACGTAAGATTAATTCATAAGCCTGGTCGGGTGCATGGGTAGTAACGGGGGCTGTCTCGAGAGGGCAGTCAATGACGGTCATGCCGTCGCTTGGCTCCAGACCTTGTGAACGCCATTTCAAAACATTATCCGCCAGGTACATTTTCTCGGCGTTGCTGCTCAAACGATCGAGGTCTTGGCTCTCCGCGCCTTTTTTAACGATGTTGCCGATGTAGTTTGCATGCGTGCGGCCAAGAAAAATACCGAAGGTGTTGCCGAAGTTGTAAATCACATTGTTGCGAAAATCGAGGAGGATGGGTTTCCGTTCTTGCGGAACGCTGATTCGCGGGTGCCGCCGGTTATGGTGGGCAATCAAACAATGGTGTATGGTCAAGCGCTGGCCGCCGGAACTGCCCAATATAATCCCCATGCCGTGCGGGCCCTCGGGATGCAGACTATCGAGAAGCGATTCGCTGATCAAACACCACTGAAAGGTTACGTCGCTCGGGCCATACCAGGTGCCCACCGTTTCATCAATCGCCCAGCTAACGGAGCAATGGTCGATCACGACGTTATACGTCTCGCCCGGCTTTCCAGAAACGAAAAGTCCATCTCGATTGCCCGGTTCGCGCCCCTTGGGATGGTCTCCCACCCGTATGCGAAGATGGCGAATAACCACATTATGAGTTCTCACAATGATTGCGCCGCCGCGAATGCAAATGCCGTCACCCGGCGCTGTTTGACCCGCCACCGTGACGAACGGCTCGGTAACAGCGATATCGCCCTGCAACCTAATGGTGCCCCCCACGCGAAAGACGACGATGCGCGGTCCTTTGGCACGCAACGCCGACTGAAGCGTCCCGGGACCTTCGGCTTCAAGGCTGGTCACCGCGATCACCCGGCCGCCGCGCCCGCCGGGCGTATCTGCGCCGAACCCTTGAGCGCCGGGAAAGGCGGGAACGGAATCTTCTGTCGAGTCGCCTGCAAGCTCATTGTTAGGCTGATCGTCATCGCTTAACGCTAGGTGATCGCCCACAACAAGGATAAAAATCGCCGCTGCGATATAGCCTACTTTGATACTATTCGTCATGGTTTATGCTTCCTTCCAATGAAATCTAGATTATGCGAAATGTGCCGTGAATGATCTTACAGTGAAATCCCATAAAAGTGCAGTCTTGACATATTTGTTTCACTATCGAATCAACGATAACTCCCGGGATTAAGGGGCCTATCAACGTTGTTCTCAGTCACCGAAATCACCGATAGCAATGGCCCAATGTGACGGATGCGGCGCCTTCCAGACATGCTCCTTCGGATCCAGATGGCCTATGCTGACTTCTTCATAGGGTTGTCTGGTGTCCACCGCCACAGCGGGCAAGGGCGAATCACTTCCAGTGAGGTCCATCCGAATATCCTGAGCTTCCTCCGAATAGAAAACATAGCGCTGGTATTCCTCATCCCGTAAACAAACTGAAATTGGCACGATGTCATCGAGCAGGAACTCGATGCCGATCTTATTGTCGGTTAATTGGTTGTCGATTATAAGATCAGAAGAGAAACGTTTTCCGGCGAACCAGAACCGGCTATAGGTCTTGATCTGCGTTTTTACATTGACGCGCGAAGAACCTCCTCTCATCTTCACCTTGGCGTTGTTGTCGTAAGGCAGCGACCCGCGCTGCGTATTATCATGTGGCCGAAGATTGCCCCAGATATTGGCCACGCCCCCGGCCATGGTCGAGTGCCAAAGCCCGCGCACGGTCATTTCGGGTGTGTAGTCCTTGCCCATAAACCTTTCATTATGACGAATGCGAAAGCGGTCCTCTGAAAAGTGGGGGATGGCCCCAGATTCTAGCACATTGACATACCATGGATACGCTACACGGTAGTCGTAGTGACCGACATAGTCCCCCTTCCAATACACCGCTGAGAGGGGTCTGTGCCGAGTCTCGGCACCGATGCCTCGCTGCATCTCCTCATTGATCATGTCGTATACATCTGCTCGCGCCCCGAGGATGTGCGGCCAGCCGCCAAGCTGTTCCTTCATAAAGTCATACCACGTCTGCAGTTCGCCGACCGGATCGCGGGACCACCACTTCATGTCAAAGCTGTAGCCCATGGACCAGCCGGGAATCGGACCGAGCCGCGCGGTGATATAGCGTACAATACGCTGGTAGGGCTCGCTCATCGATCCGCCTATGTTGCGCGTGCCTCCAGCCCAAAGCCAGATGTGCGTCATGGCGCCCGCGCGATATGCCCGCAGAAGAAACTCATCGAAGAACTCGAACGTTCGGTGGTCCGGATTCTCATGGCTCTCGTCGCATCTATAAACGCCGATATCGAACCACCGGCCGCAGCCGACGTCGAAATGGAAACCCGTGAACCCCGTTTCGACGATGAACTCGTGCAAGTCCGCCTCGATCTTGTCCACATCAAGCGTTCCGTACCC
>WJJR01000180.1 GCA_014729565.1 Candidatus Zixiibacteriota bacterium
GATGCGTATACGTGGTCAGAATATGGGGTGCCCCACCCTACGATTATCACCGATACTCTGCAATGACACTGCGGCGGCGGAGAGAGCACATAGCTGCCTGTGGTGCCTGTTGTTACACGCAAGCCCGCTTCAAGCGGGCTCATTGTAGTCTATGGCAATTCTCAGAATTCTGTTCCGATTGAGCAGAGGCGAGGCTCGGCTCAGTTCATACTCACGTTCGGGGGCCACGGGCCTTCAGGCCGGTGGCACCCAATGCAAACGCAACGTAATTATGACAACCACTCTAACACCCGGTTTCAGGGCGTGTTGAAAAACCCGTAGGTTTATCGCGTGGGTCCGGCTCTTAGCCGGACCGGTGCGGCTAAGAGCCGCACCTACGCGAGGTTATGATTGCCTCATTCAGTGACGTCGTCTGGTCTGGAGCCAACACACGACTTTTTCAACAGGCCCTTCAGCCGGGTGTAACGGGACCCACAAGCAGTATCCAAGCCGTTTCAACGGTTTGTGACCTGCGTGATGAACCCACCCTAACCGGTCACCGACTTTGTCGGTGACCGGTTAGGGTGGGGCACCCCTCAATGAATTCGTTTGCACTATCGGTCTAAAGGGCCCGCCCATAAATCTTCGTCAATAACGCCAGTTGCGATTGCACATCGTCGGTGAGTTCGCTCCCCTGCAGCCGCCAATCCCAATTGCCACGCGGACGTGCCGGGCGGTTCATGCGTGCCTCCGGTCCGAGGCCAAGAATGTCCTGCAGCGGGATGATCGTCATGCCGGCTTGAGACATCATCGCCGCACGAATCATGTCCCAATGAAACGCTTTGCCGTCGCTGCCCAGATACGTCATCGCCAGCTTGCGTTCCTTTTCAACCGTGCGCTTCGATCGCGTGGTCGCGCCTTTCCCTTTGTCGGTGAACCACCCGATGGCGGTATCGTTGTCGTGCGTACCGGTGTATGCCACACAATCCGAAGGATAGTTGTGCGGCAGATGTTCCGACTGCCCCGACTCGTCGCTGAAACCGAATTGCACCACACGCACACCCGGCAGGGCAAACTGTTCTCGCAGCGCCGTCACCTCCTCGGTCACCACACCGAGATCTTCGGCAATGAGCGGAAGGGCACCGAGTTGGCTCTTGATGCTTTCAAGAAACGGGGCGGCCGGGCCGTCAACATATCGGCCGCCTTTGGCGGTGTTCGATCCGGCGCGAACCGACCACGCGCGCTGAAACCCGATGAAATGATCGAGGCGAACGGCATCGAATCGTTCGAATGCCACCCGAAGTCGGGCCGTCCACCACGCGTAATCGTCTTTCTTGTGCGCATCCCAGCGGAACAGGGGATTGCCCCAGAGCTGTCCGGTGCGACTGAAGTAATCGGGCGGTACACCGGCGATCTGGGTGGGAGCCCCCTTGTTGTTGAGTTCGAACAATTCCCGGTTGGCCCAGACATCCGCGCTATCATGCTCGACATAAAACGGCACGTCACCGATCAGACGCACTTTCTTCTTCTTCGCATACGCGCGCAGTTTCCGCCACTGGGTCTGAAATTGGAATTGGAGATACCGATGATAACGAACTTCACGGCCCACGACACGCCGCATGCGCTTCAGCGCATCCGGATCCCGATCGCGTAAGTTGGCCGGCCAATGTATCCATGGGGTGTTGCCGTGCGCATGCCGCAGCGCCATGAACATCACATAGTCGTCGAGCCAATGACGGTTCTTACGGCAGAATGCCTCGAAGCCTCGCACCGGACGTTTCTTCATTTGCTGCTCGAATGCAGCAAACGACTTGCGCAAAAGTTGTTCACGAAACTGCTGTGTCGCTTTGTAATCGACGCGGCTGTCCTGCAGTGCCCGTGTCGATCCCAGGTCGCGTTTGGTGAGCAACCGCTGTGTGGCCAGCCAATCGAGACTGATGAACATTGGTTCGCCTGCCATTGCGGAACGCGCGCTATAGGGGGAATCGCCCTTGCCGATTGGCCCGACCGGCAGCATCTGCCACCACGACTGTCGTGCGGCGGCGAGAAAATCGACAAACGCAAACGCCTGCGGCCCCAGATCGCCGATCCCATGCGGACCGTGGAGCGAACTGATATGCATCAGCACACCGCTCGAACGCTGATCAAACCGAATCGTCGGTGTCGATTTGCTTCGAGGACGAGAGCGTGGGCGTGAACGGGAACGTTGGCGACGTGATGATGGCATAGTGGTCAAACGCCGTAACCGTGACGGCGCAGCCAAGGAACGTCACCAAACCCCCGGAGTCAACAATGCCGATGTCAGACCAGAGGAGGCTGTCCCGCAAATTGCCCGGGAGGGTGCACACATAGGTGCGCGCCAATGATCTGTAGGGACACGGCCTGCCGTGCCCAATGGGAGAGAAGGTGCCAGGGGTGACGTGTGGACACGGCCTGCCGTGTCCCTACACTGATAAATGCTCGATTGGGAAGATTCTTCAACTTGTGGGACAGCCTCAGAGCAGGGGAAATCAGTCTTCCGGCGGCGCCACGGCGATGCGTTGCCCGGAATCCTCCTCGATGATCCAGGTGCGCCAGACAATGGCGTTCGGCGGCCACTCGGCCTGGCGGCTCTCGGCGCCCACCCGGTACGTGCCGCCGGCCCGGGCCTCGAAGGTCAGCCTTTTGCGGTCAGACGATGTCAAGACGGTCATCGTAGTACGGCCCGTTGCCGGCGTGGCATGATCGTAAAACGAATCGTGATACAGGACCTCGAGCGTATGTGTCCCCGGGAGCAACGCCACCTTCCCGGTAAAACACGCCGGCCCGGTGCCATCATGGTCCTTGTCGGAGACAACACGGTCGTCAATGCGCACCACGCGTGCACCGGAATCGACATCGAGCGTTAGGATCGCCACCTCGGCGGCGTCCCGGCTCGGACCATCGTAGAAGTGCTTTGTTGAGCCGCATCCGAGGAGTACCAACCCCGCGGCCAGGTACACCATCGCCTTACGATGCATAGCGTCGCTCCTTTACTGCGTGTTCAATCGCTGCCCCGACGATCGAAACCGCCATCGCCGTTATCATGCACTATTACGAATACCCCCACCGCGAGGTTTCAGTAATCGGAGTATGAAGTGCTGATAAACCTGTCTATCAGAGCACCATTGCAGGGGAAGACTATCCGTGTTGGACATGTGC
>WJJR01000181.1 GCA_014729565.1 Candidatus Zixiibacteriota bacterium
AGCAACAATTAGAACTCCGTTCCGGTCTTCGGGAACGTACCATGGCCAGTTCGACTCCGCTCACTGCAAGCGTCTCGGCCAAGCGGCACGGGCACTTCGGTTGACTCAGTGTAAACGAGGCGCCCGTACTACATCGCGTGTTCAATCGGAAGATAGTTCTGACAATCGCTATAACCCCTTCTCCCATAATATAAAAAAGACAAGCCACAAGTCAGGCAACGCCATCACGGTATAGTGCGGGCGCCTCGGCCGGACTGAGGCGCGGGCGAGGCGCCCGCACTACAAAGACAGCAATTCCCGCCGAGCCGGGGCTCGGCGCTCCCAGGCAAATAAAAAGGGCGGGTTACCCCGCCCCTGAAACCTAACGCCAATACAGAAGCCGCCTACTCCGGCCGTTCAATATTCACAATATCGTAGGTCAGTTCACCCGCCGGCACCTGGATTGTCACCCGGTCACCCTTCGACTTGCCGAGCAGGCCCTTGCCGATCGGCGAATGCAAGGATATGCGGTCCTCGTCGAAGTCGGCTTCCTCCGGTGAGACGATTTGATACCGAATCTCCTCACCGGTGTTGGCATCCTTTACCGACACAAAGGAGAGCAGGTACGCTTTGTCGCTGTCGACCTGGCCCTCGTCAATCGTTCGCGCACGGCTCAACTTATCTTCCAACTCGGCGATCTGACGCTCGACCAGAACCTGCCGTTCCTTGGCCGCGTGGTACTCCGCGTTCTCCGACAAATCGCCATGATCACGCGCGCTCGAGATCTCACTGACCACTTTCGGCCGTTCGACTGTTTTCAGCCGTTTCAATTCGGCCTGCATCTTCTTCTGGCCATCCGGCGTTAAGTATACAAAACCCGATGAACTTGTCATACACTCCTACTCTGCTGCTGTTGTTGTTTCGGACCGGAAGAGTTCCGGAGCCCTAATGATGGTGAAAAGCGGTCGCCGCGTCAACCCGAAGCGCACGCTCGTAGAGGTCTTCGTACTGTTTTGCCGAGCGATCCCACGAGAAGTCGGCCGCCATCCCACGCGCGCGGATCACCGCCCACCGCTCTGGATTCTTGTACGCGCGCAAGGCGCGGGTGATGGCGTTGAGCATCGCCTCGCACGAGTACTCCTCGAACACGAAACCGGTGCCCGTTCCGGGATTGAGATCGGCGTCGCTGACCGTATCGGCCAATCCACCGGTGTATCGGACAATCGGAACCGTGCCGTACGCGAGGCTGTAAAGTTGATTCAATCCGCACGGTTCATAGCGCGACGGCATCAGGAACATATCCGCGCCGGCCTCGATCTGATGCGCCAATTCATTATCAAACGTGAGAAACGCCCGGCAGCACTCCGAGTGCTTGTCGTTCCACTCTTCAAAGATTGTGTGGAAACGCTTCTCACCAGTGCCCAGCAAAACCAAGTTGAAATCGAGCTTGATAAATTCCGGCAGCGCTTCCGCAATCAGGTCAAAGCCCTTCTGGTCGGCCAATCGCGAGATAATGCCGATCAGCGGCCGCTCCCAACGCTCCGGCGCAATTCCCGCCCGTTTCAACAACGCCCGTTTGTTGGCCGCCTTCCCCTCGTCGGCCAAATCGGCGGTATACATCGTGTCGATCAGGCTGTCATTCGACGGGTGCCACGTGGTATAGTCCATACCATTGAGAATCCCCGAAAGGTCCTCACGACGACGTCGCAAGGCACCATCCAGGCCGCTTCCCAGTACCGGATCGGTCTGAATCTCGTGGGCATAGGTCGGCGACACCGTGTTGATCTTTGTCGCGTAGTGAATGCCGGCCTTGAGGAAGTTCGTCTTGTCAAAAAACTCAAACGGCGACATCGGCGCGAAATATCCCGGATCCAAACCCAGCACCTTAAACCGTGTTGCCGGGAAGACGCCCTGGTACGCGAGATTGTGAATCGTCAGAACCGAACGCGCTTCGTTGAGAATCGGATTGGCGCGATAGTGAATGCTCAGATACGCCGATGCCAGCGCGGCCTGCCAGTCGTGCACATGAATGATGTCGAATCGCTGCTTGGTGAGATTGATCCATTCCAACAGAGCGCGAACAAACACCGAGAACCGTACATCGTTGTCCCCGTAGTCACGATATCCCCGCTTACCATCGGCACTCCCGTACAGCCCCTCGCGGGCAAACAGATCGGGATTGTCGACGAAGCATACCTCGATCGGATATGCCTCATCGTCCAGTGTCCTCAACGTGACCGGGTAATTTGTATCGCCTGCGCCAATGGGAATGGTCACGGCGCCGTCGGCGCGTATCGGATGCGGTGACTCTCCGGACGACGGCCGGTACAGCGGTGTGGCGAGTGTCACCCGATGCCCGCGTGCCTTCAGCGCCATCGGCAACGCCCCGGCCACGTCGGCCAAACCACCGGATTTGGAGAAGGGAACAACTTCAGAGGAGACAAACAGAATAGTCAAACCGGCTGCCATTAAGCGCTCTCCCGCATGCGTTGCTGCACGGTCGACATCGGCGTCACGGCCTCGAGCTGTTCACTACGCACCTCGCGCAGATGTTCGGCCGCCTGCTCCGGCGAAGTCGAATTGATGTAGAAACCGGTTCCCCACTCGAAGCCCGCCACCCGCGTGAGTTTGGGAATCAACTCGAGATGCCAGTGGAAATGGTGCTCGTGGGAATTGCCGACCGGTTCGGTGTGCAGCATCATGTTGTACGCCGGATCATTCAGCGTCACGCGAAATCGCCGCAGCGCGCGGCGCAGGATGTCCGCAAGCGCATTGCGTTCCTCGCGCGTCATCTTGTGGAACGATGCCCGATGGTCCTTCGGCAAAATCCAGATTTCATAGGGGAACCGTGCGGCAAACGGCGACAAGACAAGATAGTCCGAATTCTCGTCCACCACGCGTTCCCGATCGCGCATTTCCTGACGCACGATGTCGCAAAAGATGCAGCGCTCTTTGTATGCGTAGTACCGCTTGCATCCTTCGATTTCTTCCTGCACACGCTTCGGCACCACGGGTGTGGCGATCAGTTGGGAATGCGAATGTTCCAGCGATGCTCCCGCCGCCTCTCCCTCATTCTTGAACAGCATGAGGTACTTGAAACGCGGATCGCGTTCAAGATCGGTCATGCGTCCCTGTGATACACCAAACACGTCGGATATCCGTGCAATACTCAGGTCGGACAGACTTAAGTCGTGCTGCGGCGTCTCGATAATCACTTCGTGCGCACCGACGCCGTTCATTTTATCGAAGATGCCGACGCCTTCGCGGTTGAGATCGCCTTCGATGCGCAGCGCCGGATACTTGTTGGAAATGGCGCGTACCTCCCACCCCGGCATGTCCTTCTGGGTATTGGGATCGCGAATGGCCGACACCTCCGGCGGCGTGGCCGCCTCGTTGCCCGGGCAAAACGGGCACTTCGACGGATCCACACGGCGCGGCGGCTGCGGGTAGTCGTGGGGACGTTTCCCGCGGTCGGTCGATATAATCACCCAGCGGTCAATCACCGGGTCTTTGCGCAATTCTGGATTCAAATACTCCTCCGGCGGTCGGACGCCCGATTGATCACTGGCCGCAACGCATTGAGTTCAGAAAGGCCTCGCGTTCGCCCCGGCTGCGTTCATACAATTCCCGCAAGGTCACCTGTTCGCTGGCCGCCATCTCACCGGGCATGCCCAACGCCTTACGTTCACTGTGACGCCGTTCGGTCACAATCCGCGCCACCGCGATCATCCGTTCGAGATCGTTTACTTCGTAGCGTCCCTGCGCATTCCATACAAACGGCGGCAAATACTTCGTGGCGATTTCGGACGTTACGATGTTGCATCCTACCCCATACGACGATCCGGTCGGCAACAGGGTACCAATCCCCGTTTTCGTATGATCGGACAGGTATGATCCCACCTTGACGGCGCCCGTGTCGACTGTCTCGCCGTGACGCGTCACCCGCACCGATCCGTACGTGTTCTTCAGGTCGCTGTTGGTTGTCAGCGCGCCGAGGTTTACCCAGGAGCCGAGGAATCCGTGACCAAAGTAGCCTTCGTGAACCTTGTTCGAAAACGATTGCACGATCGAGGCTTCGATTTCGCCGCCGAGTTTGCAGGCCGGTCCAAACGCGCATCCACCGGTCATCTTGCCACCGACAAGACGAGTGAACGGTCCGACATAGGCCGGACCCTCGAGACGCGTAAACGGCTCCACCACGGTCGCGGTGTCGAGAATGACCGGACCTTTCGACGCATCGATCACGGAATGCGGGCCAATGGTGACTCCCAGCGCCGTACTGATTCTCTCCTTTTCGATCAAGACGGCCGACGCATGAACGTCCTGTTTGCGCGCGTAACGGGCGCCCGCCACCGACC
>WJJR01000028.1 GCA_014729565.1 Candidatus Zixiibacteriota bacterium
TGCAGGCGCCTACCATGCCGACTGCCACCGCGGTGTTGCCGGATGAGTTGTCGATCAACAGATCGCCGCGTTTGATTTCGCCCGAGCGTTCGGCTTCCTCGACGATGTACAGCGCCATCCGGTCTTTGATCGAGCCGGTCGGGTTGAGGAATTCGAGTTTGGCCCAAATCTCGTGTGGGCAGTCCGGTGCGATCTGGCGCAGTGGCACTAACGGTGTGTTGCCCACCAACTTAAGGAATGATTCGGCGATCCACCCGTAGTTGGTGGCCTGCCGCTGCGTATACGCGGTTGATTCAGTCATATTACTGGTTCATACACAATAGCTTAGCTTTTGGTCACGAGAAAGTGGAGATTCTGAGTTGAGACCTACACGATCCGGAAGTAGTCGACCAGAGTGCACCGGCGAGGCCGTGTGAAAGTGGACGCCTTGGTCATCCCCTCGCCGGTTGTACCCGCAATCGATAGAGTGGCGTATCCTTCGCCGCCGTAACCCAGACCTGCCATATTGGGCCCGTTCTTAACGAAGATGTTACCATTGCACCGCTGTGCCATTGCGGAGAGATTGGCGACGCTTGTCGAATGCATCAGAAATGTATGCTCGAACTTGTGTTCAGAGATCACCGCCCACTCCATCGCTTCATCCACCGAACGGCAGCGGACGAATGGGATAATCGGCATCATCTGTTCGGCCATCACCAGCGGATGATCCCATGTCGCCTCGACGATGGCAATCTGAGCCCCACTCGGCGGCTTGATGTCGACCTGCTGAAGGATTGTCGCCAAGTCTTTGCCGATAAATGACTTATTGACTGATACGTGGCGATGACCCTTGCCGACTTTGTCTTCGGTGATGACTGCCTGCATGAGCTTGTCGATATTGGTCCCGGTGATTTCAAAGGCCCCGGCCGAAATCATCTCGCGCTTCAGCGGATTGGCCACCTTGTCGACCACGAAGATCGATTTCTCGTCGGTGCAGAGGATGTTATTGTCGAATCCGGCGCCGCAGACGATATCGCGTCCGGCCTTGGTGATGACCGCGGTTTCATCGACGACCACCGGCGGATTTCCCGGTCCTGCACAAATCGCCCGATTGCCTGAGGTCATTGCCAGCTTGACGACAACGCCGCCGCCGGTGACCAGCAATAGGTCGATACCGGTGTGTTTCATGAGCCCCTGGCCGGTGGACTGAGTCGGTTCAGCGATAACGGAGATCAGATTCTCCGGACCACCGGCGGCACGAACTGCGGTCCCGAGTGCGACGGCGATTTCCCGGCAGACATTCTTCGCCGCCGGATGGGGATTGAAGACACAAGCATTTCCCGCTGAGAGCAGAGAAATCGCATTGTTGACAACGGTCGATGCGGGATTTGTCGATGGGGTGATCACACCGACGACCCCATACGGTGCGGATTCGACCAGTGTCAGGCCATGATCACCGCTGAAACTCTCGGGTTTGACATCCTCGGGGCCGGGGGTTTTGCGGGCGGCGAGCAAGATCTTGTTCATTTTGTCCGGCATCTTGCCGAGACCGGTCTCCTCGACTGCCATCCGTCCCCATAGCTCTGCATTGGCGATGGCCACTTCGCGCATGCGGTGGACAATCTCATAGCGTTTGGCCAAGCCCAAATCGAGGAAGGTCTTGTGCGCACGCCGGGCGGCGTCGACCGCATCATCGACACTGCTGAACACGCCGCGCATGGTGCTACCGGAGGACTGCGTTGTGGTCGGTTGAGCGGGCGGCGTGGCGGTCGGTTGTTCGGTGTTCAATTCGTTGAGCACCTTCTGGACAATTTCGCTGATATCGGTTTCCTGGAGGGGGGACATGAGACCTAGCTCCGTTACGCCCAATGAATTAACGCATTATATGTCAATGCGTTAGACGGGCAGCCCAGATTCTGAAACAATCCCAAAAACAGCAACCGTCGTGCCTTCCGCACGACCCTCCTGGGCGTCAAGCACGACGGTTGAATGACAACAACGTGGCGGTCATAGTGCCGCCCTCGCAACTACTCGGATTGATCCGGCAGGCGAGTCGGGAAAATGTCGTGTATGTTGGAGTGCGGGCGCGGAATTACGTGCACGGACACCAACTCCCCAACTTTTTGCGCGGCCGCCGCACCGGCGTCGGTAGCGGCTTTGCAGGCCGCCACATCGCCACGGACCAGGGCGGTCACAAATCCTCCACCGACTTTCTCGTAACCGACCAACGTCACCTTTGCGGCTTTGACCATGGCATCGGAGGCCTCAATCAAGCCCACCAGCCCTTTGGTCTCTATCATTCCCAGAGCTTCCATCCACGACCTCCGGCCCTGATCTCACTCAGGGAGTCCTTGCTCATTGAATTCCATATCAATAGCCATGTTTCGGCATGCGACCATGTATAGACACCCTCCCAAATGCTGTCAATCAAAAAACAGAGCAGGGAACGACTGGATCAGTGGAGCAGGGGATCAGTCGAGCAGTTGAAAAGAATCCCAAGGAGAAGGGCCGGAGCGCCGAGTCCTTCAGGGTGAGCCTGGCCGAACCCTTCAGGGTGAGCTTAGCCGAACCCTTCAGGGTGAGCTTAGCCGAACCCCAGCTCGGTGCAGACTATGCAGACAGATTGAAGCTGTCCCCCAAGCGGCTGCGGCCAGACAATCAGATCGAACTTCATCGACCGCAGTGCTTGTGATTGGGGGCAAGGGCGGATATATTGTCGGCTTCTTGTGCGGATTTTGATGCCATGTTAAAAGTCTTAGTCATCGGGAACGGCGGTCGGGAGCACACCCTTTGTTGGGCGATTGCCCAATCATCTCAAGTGGAAAAGGTCTTCTGTGCGCCCGGCAATGCGGGAATCGACGATGTGGCGACCCCGGTCGACCTCGCCGCCGGCGACATCGACGCATTGCTCGGATTCGCCCAGCGAGAGAAGATCGATTTGACGGTGGTTGGCCCCGAGGCACCACTTGTGGCCGGTATCGTTGACCGATTCCGTGACGCCAAGTTGCGGATCTACGGACCCAGCCAGGCAGCCGCGCGATTGGAAGGATCCAAAGCCTTCGCCAAAGAATTCATGCGGCGGCATCACATTCCGACCGGTCCGTTTGCGATCTTCGACGATTTCGACGAAGCGCGTCGGTTCATCGCGGAGAGTGAAGGGCAACTGGTGGTGAAGGCCGACGGGATCGCTGCGGGGAAGGGTGTGATCGTGTGCAACGATCCCGCCGATGCGGAGGAGGCGGCGCGTCAGATGATGCGCGAACAGGTGTTCGGTGCGGCCGGATCGCGGATTGTCATCGAGCGCAAGTTGGTCGGCGAGGAAGTCAGCCTGATGGGGTTCTGCGACGGCGAGCGTGTTGTACCGATGATTCCCGCGCGCGACTACAAGCCGATTTACGACGGTGACCGTGGCCCGAATACCGGTGGAATGGGATCGTATGCGCCGGCGCGTCTGCCCGAAGAATTCGATGTGAATGATATCTGTGAGAGTGTCCTCCAGACCGCTGTCGAGGGGATGGCCGCCGAAGGAACACCGTATGTCGGGATCCTGTATGCAGGATTAATGCTGACCGATGCCGGTCCGCGGGTTCTCGAGTTTAACTGCCGTTTTGGTGATCCCGAAACACAAGCCGTGCTGCCGCTCCTGGGAACCGACATCATTGACATCATCGGTGCGTCACTGGCCGGCCAACTTGACTTGGAACCGGTGAAGTGGCGCGATCTGTATTGCACCTGCGTGATTCTGGCGTCATCCGGATACCCGGGTTCACCCGAGAAAGGGAAGCCGATCTCGGGTCCGCTGAAAACCGATTCCGGTGAAGTTTTCCGCTTTCATGCGGGGACGGCGAAGAGTAACGGACAGACGGTCACATCGGGGGGACGGGTGATGGGCGTGTGTGCTCGCGCGACGACTCACGAAAGCGCCGTCGCCAATGCCTACACCGAGATTGAACGCATTACGTTCGATGGCATGCAATACCGTACTGACATCGGCGTACGCAAAGGACCGGTGTCACGTCCGCGTCAACGCCGTCAAACGCCGGATCGTCGTTCAAAGAAAACGCGCTATCGTTGAACTATTCGTCTTACTCCGGAGTATTTGACACATCATGACTGATGCAGCGCCCA
>WJJR01000182.1 GCA_014729565.1 Candidatus Zixiibacteriota bacterium
TCGCCGCGCCGTTGGTGACCGCCTACCTCGCACAACTCGCCGACCGATTCCCGCAATTGACACACCGTCAACTCAAGTCACGACTACTCGATGAATGCGAAGAAGTATCGCCGCACCACACGCAATACACCCGCGAAAACTTCGGCCGTGTCATCTTCAACCTGTACCTACGCTGGGACTCCTCCCATGGCTTCTATAAGAACAACGACGATTCGTAATCACTCGACTTGATCACTTGATCCCCGGCCCCATTCAGGGGTGCCCCACCCTAACGATTGATCGACAAAGTCGATCAATCGTTAGGGTGGGTTTGGATTCTAGCGCTACTATATCTACCGCCACCCACACCCCATCATCTCACGACCATCACCAATTGGCGACCCCGCCGGCGCATCCACCGGCGAATACGACTCGAACTCCGCCGGGTCATCAAGGAACTGCTCAATCCGCCGCAACGCGTAACGGAAGTGGACCGCATCCTTCCCATCAAACTGTTCAGCCAACCAGTCATTCAACTCTTCGAGTTTGGCGTACGCGACCGCACGAACTCCCGACGATGCCTCATTGGTATTGGCCAGCCGAATCAGGTGATGCAAGACCAGGTTGTCGACGGTCCGCTGAACGTCACCTTCGCGTCCCTCCCGCCGTGCGCTCTTGAACGTAGCCTCAATCAGCTCATCAATGACTTCACCGACGCTCGGGATCGACTCATCCACTGCATGCTGCGCTTCCAGGCGTGCCGCACGTGCCGGATGCAGCAGATATCGAATCGGCATGTCGGTCACACTCTCAGCCGCCGCACTGAGATCAAAGACATCGCCGGTGCGTCGCTCAAAGATCTCATTGGGACGCACATAGCCAACGGTCTGCGGTTGCATCAGCGACAGCAGACCGTCAGGGATGATAAGCTCGTTCGGTTCGATCGCAGCAATCAACGCCCGCAACGCCAGCCACTGCTCATCGCCCGACACCGGTTCGGTGGATGGATCCATCGCTCCGCCACGTACCGCAAACCGATAGTCGACGCCGCCAACGAGCTTGGGGACGGCTTCCAACTGATAACGATGAAACATGTAGATCGGGACCAGCGTCTCTTCCAGCGTCACCAATGGTTCTCCCGATCGTATCGCCTGTTCCGAAAACTGTTCGAGCATTGCCCGGCGCAGGTGAAGCAAACGGTTCAATTCATCAGTGGGGTTTGCACCGTTGTCCCAGAGATGAGCCAGTGGATGCGCACTCCCTGTGGCGCGGGCATCCTGATCACTCCCGTACACCAGTCCAGTTGCATAGATGCTGTCGAGGTAAGCGGACAACGCGCTGTTGACATTGACCTCAGCTCCAACGTCCTGGTAACCATACCGGATCACCGCTTTGTCCCATTCACCGACACCGACATCATACGCCTCCGACACATCAATCTCATCACCATCAAGCGTAACATACGGGTACGGATAATCCATCACCGACTCGCGTCCCAGTGTGCTTGCCGCAAAGTTATGACGCAGCCCCAACGTGTGCCCTACTTCATGACACGACAACTGACGCAGTCGCGCCAACGCCAACTCCTGCATGCGTGAATCAATGGTATCGCCGTCTCCGTACGGCGTTAGTATCCCTTCGGCAATCAGATAATCTTGTCGCGCGCGCAGCGAGCCGAGCGTCACATGTCCTTTGAGGATTTCACCGGTTCTCGGATCGATCACACCGCCACCGTATGACCATCCGCGTGTCGACCGATGCACCCACTGAATCGTGTTGTAACGCACATCGAGCGGATCGGCATCCTCCGGAAGCAACTCGACCCGAAACGCATCGATGAAACCGGCCGCTGAAAATGCCTCATTCCACCACGATGCTCCCTCCACCAGCGCCGACCGCATTGGTTCCGGCGCTCCCCGGTCGACATAGTACACAATCGGTTCGACAACGCGGCTCGGCGCAGGTCCGGGATTGGTCTTCTGCAGTCGATGGCGGGCAATGAAATGTTGATCCATTGACGCGCCCAATGGCGCCGAGTGATCGGTGTAACTGATCCCGAAGTAGCCCGAACGGGGATCATTGCGCCGTGGCGTGTACTCATTGTCGGGCAGTTGAACGAACGAATGATGCTGGCCGATGGTGAATGCGGTCGGTGTTGGCGCCACGCGCCTTACGTGATAGCCCGCTGTATCCGCCGTGAACGTCAACAGGGCGTCGAATTCGGTATTTTGTGGGAAATTCCGCGTGCGTTCCGGATCGATTGCCGAACGGCTCTCGTCAAGACTGAACCGTCCCTGCCCACGCCGGCCCAATTGCCCGATAACATCACGCGCATCACGCAAAAGGAACTCCGTCGCATCGACCAGGACACGTCCCTCGTCCTCTGCTTCAACGGTGAATCCCCACAGCGTCGACTGGGCAAATGATTCATCAACGGTTGTCTGTTGGGCCGGATCGTCGGCGGTTGCACGGTAATCGTAATTGCGCTCCATCATCAGCACTTTGTTGCCGATGCGTCGCCAATACACGACATACGATCCGCCGATCTGCCCGCGGTCCAACCCGACGTCATTCGACCCCAGGCCGCGCGACAGGTAGTTTACATACAGGAATTCCCGGCCGAAATCGCTCAGTTCAAGCCAGACGGTACCTGTATTCGCATCCCAGTAATATGGAACAAAGCCTTCGTGGCGTGCCATTCCCCGTGTGTGTTCGGCAATCGATAGGGGCTCATTCTCCTGTGCCGCAGCCCCTGCTGCGAAAACAGCGATTAGAAGCAGCGTGGTGATTACTCGAATTCCATTCATCATCGCCATAACATCCTCTTTGAGATTTCACCATTCCAGGTAACGTAGACACACCGCAAAATGAGGTATCTGCGATTTATGACTGCTTAGATAGGTCTCGGCGTGTCGCGCATCAAACCCATTCTTATGCGGCCCTGATCACAAGCAGCTCCAGACGCATCATCATCGGTGTCTATCCCTACAGATGACCACCCCTCCGGCCCAAATCCAAAATGGCCGTGACTTCGTACGTTCACTGTAGGCCCTCGCAGCCTACTGAATGGTATCACACATAAGGAGGAATCATATGAGACGTTTCGTAATGCTTGCCGTCCTGCTGGTTGGCGCCGTTGCATTGCTCGTCGGATGCAGTGACGACGATGAAGAGAACGCCCTGCTGGCCCTCTCGTTCCTCGGGGTCGAGGATCTGGGCGATGATTACGTCTATGAGGGTTGGATCCTCGTCGATGGCACGCCGATTTCGACAGGCACATTCACCGTCGATGAGATGGGAGTTCCGGACGAGAGCCAGTTTATGGTCAATAGTGCTCACCTGGCCGCTGCAACCAAGTTCATCCTGACCATCGAACCATCACCCGATCCGTCGCCGGATCCCTCGCTGACCAAATACCTCGCCGGCGACTTCAGTGGTAATTCGGCAGACCTGACCGTGGCCGACGGTGACGCATTGGGTACCGACTTCAATAGTGCAACCGGAGACTACATCTTGAACACACCGTCGACCGCGGGCGATGACAGCGACTACACCAATGGCATCTGGTGGCTCGACCCGAACGCCGGTCCCGGACCCAGCTTGACTCTGCCCAACCTCCCCAATGGCTGGGTTTACGAAGGCTGGATTGTGGGCAACAGCGGACCGATCAGCACCGGACGATTCACGTCGGTTTCAGGTGATGATTCCGACCTTGCCGGACCCACGTCGGGCGATGATCCGCCACCACCATTCCCCGGGCAGGACTTTATCGATCCGGGCATTGATCTGACACTGGGATACGCGGCAGTGATCAGCGTGGAACCCGAGCCCGA
>WJJR01000183.1 GCA_014729565.1 Candidatus Zixiibacteriota bacterium
CGCGCCTGCAATCCCATCTGCGGATCGCCCATGTCGCCTTCGATTTCGGCACGAGGGACCAACGCGGCGACCGAGTCGACCACGACCACATCAATGGCGCTCGATCGTACGAGCGTTTCGGTGATTTCCAATGCCTGTTCGCCGGTGTCGGGCTGAGAAATCAGCAGGTTCTCCAGATCGACGCCGAGTTTTTCGGCGTAGTTGACATCGAGCGCATGCTCGGCGTCGACAAAGGCAACCGTGCCGCCGGTTTTCTGCGCTTGCGCGATGATCGACAGCGCGAGCGTAGTCTTACCCGATGATTCGGGACCGTAGATTTCGACTACACGTCCACGCGGCACCCCGCCGATGCCCAATGCATAATCAAGCGACACCGAACCGGTCGAAATCGATGCGACCGATGTGTCGCGGGCTTCGCCGCCCAGTCGCATGATCGAGCCTTTGCCGAACTGCCGTTCGATCTGCATCACAGCGGTTTCGAGTGCGCGCTTTTTGCCGTTGTCGCCGCCACCCTGCGGCGTCTGCTGGGAAGAGGATTTGGCCATGCTATTAACCTCGCTTCGACGGGACTGCGCGAGCAGTCCGTCACGGAAAATTGGTCATCTTTCGGTCATGCCCGGCCCAATGGCCTTGAGGTAGCAGGGTAAATGTGCGAAAAATGATATGCAAGAGAAAAGTGAACATATGTTCACTATGGGTGGGATTTTCTGTGGTCCGGTCGCCTCGGCCGGACTGAGCGGATTGAAGAACCCCGAACTAATCTGCGCCGCGTAGGTGTGGCTCTTAGCCGCACCAGTCCGGCTGAAAGCCGGACCTACGCGAGATCACAGCTCTTTCAATCGGCTAAGTTATTCTGCCCGAAATCAATGAATGACCAATTCAACAGATTAGATGGATGAGGCGCCCCCACTACAGTTTGCCGATTAGTTGTTCGCTTCCATCGATTTGAGGGCTTTGACGATGAGTTCGCCGACCTTGTGCGCCGATTGGGGGTTCTGACCGGTCACCACACGTTGGTCGATGACTGCGTTTGTCTGCCAGGCGTCCGCCGGGACATGGATGCCGCCGCGCTCGGTCAGCCGGTCCTGCAGCATAAACGGGACTACGGTATCCAGCTCAACTTTGCGTTCTTCTTCATTGGTGAAAGCGGCAAATCGCTTTCCGTCGATCAGATAGGAACCGTCGGAGAGCTTAACCTCGGCCAGGGCAGCCGGGCCGTGGCACACCGCGCCGACGACACCGCCGTCCTCGTAAACCGTCGATGTGAAGCGGTTGACCGCCGAATCGCCGGGGAAGTCCCACATCGTCCCGTGCCCACCGCTGAACAGCACTGCCGCGAAGTGATTGGGATCGATGTCAGCAAGCTTGCGGCTGTTTAAGACGGCAGCCATGAGATCGGCATCGCGGAGGAATCGCTGATTGACCGGATCGGCGGTGTCCATACTCCGCGGATCGATCGGCGCCACGCCACCATCGATGCTGGCGACTACCACATCGTAGCCCGCGTCCTTGATCACATAGTACGGATGTGTCATTTCGGCGAGCCAGAATCCGGTCCTCTTGTCGGTGTCACCCATTTGTGAGTGGCTGGTGACGACAATTAGGACGCTGTCTGCGGCGTGTACCGTCCCCGCAGCAAGTGCCAGGATAAAAGTGAGGAGAACGATCAGACGTTTCATAATCAGTGGACCTCCAATGGGTGTTTGCTTGGTTTTGTGACCAGAACAAGACGAGGGTGTGATTGTTTCCTGAGCCAATCTTGTTGTAGTTCGGCCGCCTCGGCCGGACAATTTGTAGGGAGGGTGCTCTGCACCCACCGTTGCTACGACGGGAAATCTCCAAGGTGGGTGCAGAACACCCACCCTGCTATGATGTGTGTCAACGTGTTTTTGTTTGGGGCTCCTTCATTTGCTTCGACGATCTATCTGTTGTCCATTTTCGGCAAGGTCCTGTCAACCTGCTATTCGTGGTGGTTCCACAGTTTGCTGTTCGGTAGGTCGGAATGGTGTCAACAATCTACAAGATCGTGCCTCTATCACAAGGGTGGGTACGTCATACACCGGATTCCGAATCGGTCGGTCATTGCGTCCTTGCCGTTGTCTCTTTCTGACTGCTACCGGATCACACCAGGTGTGTATGGTTCATTGGCCAGCTCGACCGCGCGCATGCGCACCGCCAACGTGCGGGCCACCGCCACAATCGCCTTCTTTTTGCTGCCGGCGTTGCGCCACACGCGCTGATACTTGGCGAGTAACACCGGGTCCCGACGCAGTGCCCGCCAGGCACACTGAATCAACCATGCTCGGACCTGGGCATTGCCCTGACCGGTGATGCGTCCGCGATGCACCACCTCGCCGCTGGAGTGCTCCCGACTCGTCAGTCCGACAAACGACGCGATCTGTTTGCCGGTGGGAAACCGCGACAGGTCGCCCCATTCCAAGGTGAAGCGAATCGCGGACAGCCACCCCACGCCAGCACAGCGCTGTTTGCTGGCGACGGCCTGGCGATACCGGGCCTTGGACGCCACGACCTTCAACGCCGCGACCAACTCCCGCTTCAAATCCTCAAGGGTTGCCAATTGACGCAACCACACCGTCAGACTCTGCCGCAACGGTCCCGACAGGGACATCGCCTCCAACCGCGCATAGTCGGACCGACACCACGCCCCCACCGGCAACCCCGCGTTGAGCCCATGAAAGTCCAAAAATTTGCGGATACGATTCTTCGTCCGCACCACGTCTCGCTGAATCTGACTCAGCGTCCGCACCAATTGGCGATCCTCCCGACGTTCCCGATCCGGCACATGACACGCCGCGTAGTCCCCACTCTCCAGGTTCCGCGCCAACCGACGCGCATCCACCCGATCGGTCTTTACCCCCTGTACCTTCTCCTGTGTCACCGTGTGCGGTGGCGTCACCACGCACCCGATCCCGTCGGCGACCAAACGATCATGCAACCCAAATCCCGAGAATCCCGCCTCATACATCACTCGGATCCGGCATCCCGGATACCGACGTGTCAGATACTGATGTAAGTTCGCGTACTCCGCCGGAAGGCTCGTCTCATGCACCACCATCCCCTCCGACCGCACACACAACTTCCACGTCCGCTTCGCGTCCTCCAAGCCCACAAAAACCAACTTGTCCCGAACAACCCAATCCTGTTTCTTCCGCATGAGGCTGCCTCCTTTATACTTGTGGCGCCCGCTCAGTCGGACGACCACGTCGAAGGATCAAACTGAAGGCAGCCTCTTCCTATCACAACCAGCTTCTACAGACCATAGCAACTAC
>WJJR01000184.1 GCA_014729565.1 Candidatus Zixiibacteriota bacterium
CGCCTGTGGCGAGTCGGTCATCTCCGGGCGCAGCAGTTTGAGCGCCACCGGCCGGTCCAGACGTGTGTCATGCGCCCGGTAGACCACACCCATCCCCCCGGCGCCGATCTCCGCCTCGATCCGAAAATGTCTCAGATGGTTACCAATCATGTCCGATGCACGTCACGCTGGCTGTAAGCAGCATGCCCAGCTTGTGCTGTCTGGTGGCACTGGTCGTCAACAGTCCAGAATATGCATAATCGGATGCCTGTTGGGAAAGACCGAACCGTTGTTAGAGCGGTTGTCATAAGTTTTTTCTGTTTGCATAAGCGTGCCACGGGCCTTAAGGCCCGTGGCATCCAGACACAGGTCGAGCTGTAAAATGGCCTCCGCCCATCGTGCCGGCCGCAAAACGGAGAATTGGTGCGCGACGTCCGCCCTATTCAATCCGAAGTGGAATTCGACGACTGCTCTGAATCTCACCCGAGATCAAAAGCACCACGAAAAACGCCCCACCGGACAGCAATCCGGCGGGGCTGAATCCCAGGGTCATGCATGATCAGAACGGTTACGCGACGATCTTCTTGACCTTTTCGTCGAGCGTCTCGATCAGACCGTCATACGCGTCGGCGAACTTCTTGACGCCTTCGTCTTCCAGTTCCTGCGTCACCGTATCGATGTCGATATCCAGTGTCTTGAGTTGGTCCAAATGCTCGCGCGCATCGTCGAGATCATCCTTGATGCGCACTTTCGGGTCGCCGTGATCTTTGTACGCGTCGTACGTTTCCGGCGGAATCGTATTCACGCTGAACGGTGCAATCAATTCATCGACATACAGCGTGTCGGGATACGCGTCATCCTTCGTCGACGTCGATCCCCACAGCGGACGCTGCAATTCAACACCCTTGTTCTTCAGCGCCACGACACGGTCGGTGGCCGCCCACTCCTCGAAGTTGGCATAGGCCAGCCGCGTGTTCGCTATGGCAATCGTACCGCGCAACGCGCGTGCGATCTTCTTCTGATCGTCGGAGCGTGACGCATCGTCGATAATCGCATCGAGTTTCTTGTCGACATTCGAATCGACACGGCTCACAAAGAAACTGGCGACCGAGCGCAACGCATCGACCGGCAATCCTTTGCCCAAACGGTCTTCCAGAGCCTCCGCGAAAATCTCCATGACCTCACGGTAGCGCTTCACCGAAAACAGCAGCGTAATGTTGATGTTGATTCCTTCGGCGAGGCAGTGACGGATCGCCGGGAGTCCCGCCTTCGTGCCGGGAATCTTGATCATCACATTCGGACGGTTACAGGCGTCCCACAGACGCTTCGCTTCGGCGATTGTCTTTTCGGTCTCATGCGCCAGGTGCGGATTGACTTCAATCGACACGAAGCCATCGTTGCCGCCGGTCGCATCATACACCGGCCGGAACACGTCGCAGGCGTTCTGCACGTCCTCGACCGCCAATTTCTCGAAGATCTCCGGTACGGACAGGTCCTTATCCGCCAGTTTTTGAATCGTGTCATCGTACAGATCCGACTTGGCAATCGCCTTCTGGAAAATCGACGGATTCGAGGTCATCCCCGCCAAGCCGTCTTCATCGATCATGCGTTTCAGTTCCGGTCCCTGGTAGAGATCGCGCCGGATGTAATCCAGCCAAATGCTTTGTCCCAATTCGGCCAGCTTCTTCAGGGGATTTACACTCACAACTGCCTCCTTCAATCAACAGGCCGCCTGGCCCTCGAATATGCCACACGATTCAAACATACAAAGCAGGTCTGCCGACTTCACCCGAAATCGGCGATACCCTTAGTGAAACGACTCAGGGTACCCAAATCGTTGTCTCGATTCCGTCGGGCAATCCATGACTAGCAACGGCGGGTTACTGCGGGCCCGGTGTGTCGATCTCGCCGTAGGACGTGGGGAAGTAGAGAACGTTGATGTGGACGTTTTCAATCTGGGGGATGCCGCCGGCCGAACGGCTGCCCAGCAGGTAGACCTTGTACATCTGGCCCTTGTTGACCGTGTTCACCTTCTGCATGGTGAAATTCTCGACCGTGTGGCCCGACGGGGCCCCGGAGCGGACCTCAAAACGGGCTGTGTGATCACTATCGTGCCCACCAGACTTTGAGGTGGACAATGAGATGGTAGCGCTGACGTCAGTCCCCGATTGGAACACATAAAACCATCCCGATGCAATCGTCAGGCAATACCCGAATTCCGGCGCGACGATGAAGGCCGAGTCCAGCACCGCCACCGATGTGGGAATCGGCTTGAGGCCGATAAACGAATGCGACACACCCGCCTCATCGGCGATCTGCCGTGACCCGATCGACCCGTCCTCAATCTCGGTGGAGTCGATTCCCTTCTGGGGCAATCGCTCTTCATTGAGCGTACCGGTGATGATTTCGTTCGCGCTGACCGTCTTGCTGTGGTGAGCGTTCGTGATAAACTGATGCGTCGTAATCTTGTTGTCGATTTCAATCGATTCTTCCAAGTCACCGATGTTCACATCTGTCAGCGAGTCAGCCAACTCGGCGCGACGCGCGTAGGCCACCGACGTCAACCGCGCCCGCGGCACGATTGGGTCGAATCCGTCGGGATGCACCTCCAGATAGCACGAATCGACGTCGAACACGTCAGCCGGGAGTGGATTCACCGAACCAAGCAACACCGAAAACACGCCGTCGAAGGTCGTCGCGTCCTGCGTCTCCTCCCACAGCATCACACCCGATACCGGATCGTCGAAGATGCGAAAGGTGATGGTATAGGTGGAATCGGGGACCGGCGCACCCTCGGTGTCGTCCAGGCGCCCCTGAAAATTCATCAATTGCGGAACGTCGGCGGCGATGGCCCCAGAGCACGCCAGCCAGAACACGGCCAATACAAGACTGATCAGTTTTTTCATCGCAACCACGCGGGTCGGAAAGTCAACGGTCCCAATACCTAACATCTCATAAGATCGTCGATTTTCCGTTTCTGTCAAGCCAACTGCCCTCGCTTCTTGCCACCGCGTCATGTGACTGTTATCGGCATAACTCACGGGATACGACAGACTTCTCTTCGTCGCCGGCGGACCACGCCGTCACCGTGTTATACCGCCCGGGTCGGCGGTCGCTTCGGAGAACACCTGCCGACCGGTGTCGGTTCCGCTGGGGTATTCCCCGCAAATCAGCGATTTGCGATCGTCATTCAACACTCCTATCGTCAAGGTTACGGCCCCGGATGCACATCCCACTCGAACTCGCCACCGCCCCCAATCCCTTGTCAGACTGTAAAATAGAATGATGGCGGACCAATCATAATCGCATTCGACGACGTCATTTGGTCAATACCAAATTCGACAACTCGTACAACTAAGCCTTGGGCTGTTTGTCACAAGGCCGTATCATGTGGCTTCGTCGGGCACTCAGCAGCCCGTCGATAGTCACGAATTGTCCATAGCTTGTCCCAATCCGGAAGGGGGATTCCTTTGAACAGGAACACGTTCACACGACTCATCGCACCGCTGCTGCTCCTCTGCGGCGTCCTCGTTATCGCAGGATGCGGGGGGGGCGAACAGGCCGAACAAGCAGCACCGGAAGAAGCAATGACCGAAACTCAGCCCGAAGCCATGACCGACACCGCTATGGCCGATGCCGGCATCCCGGAAGTCAGCGGCGACACGGTGACAACCGAATCAGGGTTGAAGTATATCGAGGTGGAAGTCGGTGAGGGCGCCTCGCCGGAATCGGGCGACATCATCGCTGCTCACTACACCGGCTGGCTGACCGATGGCACCAAGTTCGACTCCTCGCGTGACCGTGGCCAGCCGCTCGAATTCCCGGTGGGCCAGGGCCGGGTCATCAAAGGCTGGGATGAGGGCCTGCTGTCGATGAACGTCGGCGGCCGCCGCGTTTTGATCATTCCGCCGGAACTCGGGTACGGTGAACGCGGTACTCCAGGTGGACCGATTCCTCCGGGCGCGACACTCGTGTTCGACGTGGAACTGGTCGACATTAATGAACCGGCCACCCCGTAACGCAGCGTGATGGTGGCTGAGAACGAGTAGGCAGCAACCGCAGTCAACCGGGAGCACAGCGATGACCGAACCAGAATGCCCGCAAAAGTCACCGTATGTGATTGAGGAACAACCCCGTAAGGTCGCCTGGTGCCAGTGCGGCCTGTCCGCCAACCAGCCCTACTGTGACGGCGCTCATAAGGCCACCGACATCCGACCCATCATTGTCGAACTGACAGAGGCCAAACGCGTTGCCTGGTGCGGCTGCAAACAGTCGGGAAACAAACCATTCTGTGACGGCACCCACAAGAACCTGTGATTTCACATCCCGATGGATTGAACGCCCAATGCATCTCCGCATTGGGCGTTCGTGTATTATATTGCAGATCCCGCCCGTTCACCGTGCAGCAGAGGAGTGTTGGGTTCCATGACAGGTTTTCGCAATCGAACGCACACGGCAATCCTGATCGGGATGCTCGCAATCGGCGCTGTCGTCTTTTGGGGATGCGGCGATGATAACGGAAACGGCAATGGTCCGGTCGAACCCGGCGCCATCGCCGGTGTCGTACAATTACCATTCAAACTCGCCGCCGCCGGTGAACCGGTGGAGGGCGCTATCGTTCAGTTGACCGCCGGCGACCTGGATACCGCCACAACCACCGATGCCAACGGCGAGTTCCTTTTCACCGACGTTCCCGCCGGCAATGCCCAGGTCGATGTGACATTCGGATCATGCCTCGCTGTCACGCGTGACGACGCTACGGTAACCGAAAACGACACCACCGATCTGATACTGGAATTGGAATCCCACGCCGATATTGATTCGGTCACGGTCGGTTGGGCCAATGCGACGCGAATGGAACTCAGTCCCAACGGCGATCGGCTGGTGATGATCTTCAATGCCGCCGCGCGCAACGGTACACCAGGTATTGCGACGGTTGACTTGGGCACCAAGTCCGCCACTACACGTGACCTTTCGGAATTCGACGATGTCTTCGATCTTCAGTTCGTCACCTCGCAACTGGCCGTCTTCAACTATCGTTCCGGAAACAGCTATGGTGTGCAATTCGTCGACCCGACAACCGTCGCGCAGTCGGGCAGTGACGTTATGTATCAGAATTTCGACGGCATCCAGCACGATGGACGGCTGGTAGCGCTGCCGAGTGGAACCGATGTCTTTGTCACCCACGGGATTCGCAAGCCGGAGAACACCCGCCGTGCCTTTGGCATCGTGTACCGCATCTCGGTCCCGCAGCGCAATCTCGTCGATCCGGATGACGACGTCTTCAACGGTGAGTTCGCATTCGACAACGATCTCGTCGGCGGTGCACTCGGCTGGCCCTACAACATCGGGTACGATGCCGTGCGCGGTGAGGTTCTCGTCGGCAATCGCGACAGCACAACGGTCACGGCTATCGATCTCTCACACTGGGGCGACTTCGATCGCAGTGTTAACTTGAGTATGCCCACCGACGGTGTCCGGCACATCACGATGGCTCCGCCGCAGGTGTACATCGATCAAGGCTACAGTGTCCTCGAATGGGGATTCGATGGCGGGCAGGGCGTGGCGACACGTCTGGTCGGCGGCAAACGCGCACCAATTCTGCGCTACACCTCGGGCGGCAATGCCAGCGACCTGTTTTACCTCGATACCGTATCGTTCCCGGCGTCGAGCAACCACTTGCTCAAGATCATCCCCGAGCGCAACTCGTGGCTGTCGATGTTTCGGGATCCGGAGCGGAGCTTCAGTGGAAACGAATTCGCAATTGAAGAGCGTTCGCTGTCGGACTTACGGCGGGTCTATCGCTACGAATCGCGCTTTCTCGACACCTTCGATCCCAGACCCACCGCCTACGACGCCGACCCGATTGCCGGATACCTCTATGTCGCCTACAAAGAACGCGACTGGGTCGAAGTTTATTGTTTGCCGGAAGAATAATAGACCGACACCGATCGAATCAGCCGGGTGCCCCGGACGCCCTCGGGCGTGTGGAAAAGGCCTACGCATGGACAAACTCCATCATCAGTCGATGTTCATGAGTAGGGGCGTATTGCATACGCCCTCTCTCCGTAGCGGTTGCGCGCGAAGGGCGTATTCAATACGCCCCTACTAATGGAAACGTCACGTCGAGCGGTTTTTCAACACGTCCGCCCTCGTCACGGTTTACGCTGAGACATGGTGGACTCACCCCACCCTACTTGATAATCACCAGCTTCCCGACCTGACTCCCCATCCGTGAATCGACCTTCCAGATGTAAATACCCGACACGGCCGCCTGCACGTTGCGGGTGACGAGGTCCCAACCGACTGATGAGGGGTAGGTTGTGAGGAACGGATCAGGGTGATGAATGCGGCGCACCAGGTCAC
>WJJR01000185.1 GCA_014729565.1 Candidatus Zixiibacteriota bacterium
TGCTCAGGCTGTGCGACAACGCTTCGAGGTTGGGATTGGCATCAACCATGTTGTAGCACTCGGCGGCGAGCTGAATATCGTCGGTGATCATCTGCTCGTAGCCGTTGCGCCCCACCTGCTGCAGCATCAGCCAGACTTTCAGCGCACGGAAACCACGCGAATTCTGCAAACCGTAGTCGACCAGGCTGAGCGTTTCGTCTTCAAAGATGTAGTAAGGCGGATGATACGAAAACGTGTCGATCAGATGTTCCGGCTCACGCACCAGTGCACACCCTGCTTCGAGCGGACTATACAGCCACTTGTGCGGATCGACCGCGACCGAATCGGCCAGCGACAAGCCGCGAATGTCGTCATCGACACTCGGTACCGCCGCGGCAAAGCCGCCATACGCGCCGTCGACATGAAACCACAGGTCATACTCTTTACACATGGCCGCAATCTCGGGCAACGGATCAATCGCGCCGGTGCTCACTGATCCCGCTGTCCCGATCACGCAAAACGGTTTGAGTCCGTCCTTCAGATCGGCGTCGATGGCTGCGCGCAACGCTTCCGGACGCATCCGCAGTTGCTTATCGGTATCGATCTTGCGAATGGCTTCGGTTCCCAGACCAAACAGGTCGCCCGCTTTCTCGACCCACGTGTGTGTCTCGCGCGAACAGTACGCCCGCAGACGGTTCGCATCGCCGGCTCCCATGCCCTGAGATCGCAGATCTTCTCCACCCTTCACACGCCGCGCCGCGAGGAAGCCGACGAAGTTGGCCATGTTGCCACCAGAGACGAGCAGTCCGCCGCTCTCGACCGGATACCCGATCAATTCAGCGATCCAGCGGACGGTCTGCAATTCGATTTCGGTCGCCATCGGCGAGAGCATCCATCCGCCAACATTCGGATTCACCGCCGCCGCCAGCATGTCGGCCAAAACGCCAATCGGCGCCGCGGGCGCGGTAATGTACGCCATGAAGCCGGGATGCCCGTTGTACACCGAATGATCGAACAACAACTCCGTCGCCCGCTTCACAATCTCATTCGGATCAGCGCCATCCGCCGGCAAGTGTCGTTTGCTGTCGAGCAGCGACCGAACCGTCTCCGGTTCTTCGGCCGGATTCACCGGACGGTCCCGCAGGTTGTGTGCATACAATTCGGCAATCTGATCAACCAGACGATGTCCCAGTTCGCGGAACTGATCGGCCGTCAGGTTGATCGAGGCATTGCGATTGTGTTGTGTCGTTGTCGTTGTTGTCTTCGTCGTCACGTCATTGCCCTCTTCAGTACGGCCGAGGCGGCTGTACTACAGTGTTTAAGCTCAGTCTGATGGCCGCAAGCCCTCAAACAAGTCCGTCTCCCGTTTGCGCCCGCCATTGACCGTGCTGAATGCACGGTAGTACTCCGCGGTACCCCAGAGTTTGGCGTGCTCATTCTCCGGCAGACGCTGCAATCGTTCAAAGATCTTAATTTGTGTCTGATGGCATTGCACCGCTTTCCAGACCGTTTCCCAATACTCCGAGGTGTCGATCACCGTCGTCACCGACCAATCCGGCCACGGCGTCACCCGCCGTTCGACACCGTCCACTTCAGACACCAGATCTTTGAAGGCCGTTTGGTAGGCCTCCCATTTATTCTGCGGCCATGCCATGTAATACAACTTCGAGACCCGATGCACCGGCACTGCGGCTTCATCAAATTCCGGATCGGCAGCACAGACACAGGCCGCGGTCGTAAGTTGCGAAATCGCGATGTGATCGGGATGCCCATACGCCCCGTCGTGCGCAAACGTGATCACCACATGCGGACGGATCCGTCGCAGATGCCGCGAAATTTTGGTGATCGCTTCCTCCGGATCGGCCTGATCGAGGTCCTTATCGATGTAATCGAGTAAATGCAGCTCTTTGACGCCCAACTCCTGCGCGGCCGCGCGCAACTCCATTTCCCGGGCGGGGCCGACCACCTCGATCCCCGGACGCGGATCGGCATCCCCGAACCGTCCCCGCTCGCCCCGTGTTGCGGTTACCAGAAATGTGTCCACTCCCTCGGCGACGTATTTGGCCAATGTGCCGCCGGTTCCCAGCGATTCATCATCAGGATGTGCCAACACACACAGCAATCGTAAACTGTCATTCATCTAAACCACTCCAATCGTACGGCCTCAAGCTACCACATCACACGATACGGCTCTACCGGGATTCCGGCGCCGAATTTGAAATCACCGTTTCGGCGACTCACTTCAAATGAAGACAATGTAAGTAGCAATTACAAGCCCCGTGGCGATGGGCCACTAGCCACGCCGATGTAAAATCGTCGGGGCGCACACGTCGGCTCCGCTCAGGGCAAGCGGACGTGCGCCCGCCCACCGCTACAGATCCAATCGGACGATGTTCATAAGAACTGCCGCGTCTGAGTGCCACGGGCCTCCTGTGGTGAGCGGAATCAAACCATCAGGACCGTGAACCGGAACATGTGCACTGGTAGAGACACCAGCCTGAAGGGCGCGTTGAGAAACCCACTTAGACGTCGCGTAGGTGCGGCTCTTAGCCGCACCGGTCCGGCTAAGAGCCGGACCTGCGCGAGACGGTAATTCTCTCATTCACCTGTATCGTGTGGTCGCAAATCAATGCACCACTTCTCTCAACA
>WJJR01000186.1 GCA_014729565.1 Candidatus Zixiibacteriota bacterium
ATCCAGAAGCAAGCCGCTCTGATCAAGAGCTTCTTCCGGTTACCCGACACCAAGTACATCATCGATCGCCTATACGGAAACTCCGAGAACTTTTGCAACAATTAATAGTTCAACAGGCATTTATACGTCGTGCGCCGGCCAGCCCCTAGCTCGCCGCGCGCACAGGGGTTTCGGCACACGACGTATAAATGGTTTTAGGTCGGGCAAAAACATCCGTACCCAACCCACGGCGAAAAGGGGATGAAATGAGAAAGCCATTTTCATGCGTTCTTGCTACATTGCTTCTTTCAAGTACGGCATCAGCAGACGCAGTCGAGCAAACTATGTGCTTTTCTCAAAAGCTAGAGACCGTTGGTAATACGACAGTTGGAACGGGAACATTTGGCGACAATGTGACATTAACCGATGGGAAATGTGGTGGAAAAACGCTGCTACAGATGAACTCTCAAGGCTGGCGCGCAATCCAAATTATCCCCGGCACGAAAAATTCGCTCGGCTGGGTAGAATGGTTCGGAGTGTTGCTTGAAAAATCCAGATAGAGGATTGTCATCAATATCGTTCATGTGAGCTCGTCAACACATGAAAACACAATTCCTTTTTATCTCTTTGGTAAATGACTGGCCTCGGAAACATAGGAATAGGGGACAGACCAGGTTTTTTTCCCAGCCGAGGAGAAAACGTAAAAACGTGGTCTGTCCCCTATTTCCGCTAGTAGGCGTCTATCGTCTTCGGACGCATCCCCTGACACACCAGTGCCTCTTGAAGTTTTTGATATTGCTCACGAAATCGGGTACGCTCTGCCTCAATATCCATCGTTGTCGGCTCTCTCGTGGTTGCCGTCGGTCGACGGCCGCCTGGATCTCAGGCGGACGAGAGAGTATGCGGGGGGCGGAAACCTGCCGCGTAGCGGCTCCGTCCAACAATACGTTCCAGCCGCAACCGACAGTCTGTGCCTACTGATAGCGCTCTCCAGTATGCTGGCGCTGCGGTTGCGGGAAGCTTTGTGCATGGTTGCGGCTGAACAGTAATCGTTGAACAGTAATCGTTAGGGATCAAAAACTGCACCAATGAATCAAACGGCTAACTACACCAGTTTTAGTAAAGTCCTGTCTGATTTGGTGGAGCTAGCGCAGACCATTGAAGACATGCGCCAGAGGCTGGACCAAGCCGGAGTGCCGTACATCTCGCAGGATGCACGACAAGTCGCTCTTGACGGACTTCAGTGCGACATGGGTGCATGTGGTAATTGGATCAAAAGCCTGATGAGTCTGAAGCAATTATGTCAAGAGTCGTTCGACGCGGAGTGGGAGTCGAAATACCGTGAACGAATGGGTACCGGCCTTGGCATCGAACAATCGGAAGATCTCATGCTTGATTACCTGAGAAACACTCTCACGACCAAGGTTCATTTCAAGATAGAAACTCTATTCAGTAACATCCTTAAAGCAATCTCAGGCAGCTCGCCAAGAGGATTCTGGCAGATTGGTGATGCGACGCTTGAGCTTGCGGGTATCTCTACGTCTGGCCAAGAGAAACAAGTCTTGACAGTACTTGCAAACCTGCGTAACTCGTTTCACGCCAATGGCGTGCACAATAACGCTGACTTGATAGTTCAAATTGATGGAATTGACTTCAGTTTCATGAGAGGTCAATCTGTAGAGTGCGGTGGATGGAGGCACATAGTCACAGCGATTCGAAACAACATTTCCGTGTTAAGAGCCATCTTGTTTTCATCTGCTGTATCAAGTCGGTCGACGGAAATCAGGGACCAGTTTGCCACCGGCAATCTTTAACGGATAAGGATAAATCGTGAGAGCGAGCGAAGCGACGCTTTCCACGATTTATTCTTATTGTTGGACGAGCCCGGGAAGAACCGGCGGTGCTAGCTATAGGAAATATGTCACGGCGGTCGGACCCTGCGACGGGCCGAGGGACAGAAATAGGGGACAGACCACGTTTTTCTGCTACGCTGGTGCCTTGTGACCGCATTTTGTTCTGAGAGAAGTTTCATGCCCAGGCGAGCGAGGATTATCGTTCCGGACGTACCCGTGCACGTGATCCAGCGGGGGTTGACCGCTGCGCTTGTTGCTTTTCCGACGAAGACCGAAGAGTCTATCTCGACGGGCTGGTGGAACTCGCCCGCGCAAACGCGGTAGCGGTCCACGCGTATGTGGTCATGACCAACCACGTATATCTTCTGGCGACGCCTTGCACGTTGGATGGCATTTCCAACCTGATGAAGGCCCTTGGCCAACGATACGTTCAGTATGTGAACCGTACCTATAGCAGGACCGGTACGCTGTGGGAAGGTCGGTTTCGCTCCTGTGTCGTGGAAGCGGACGCCTACCTTCTGGCCTGTCAGCGATACGTCGAGCTCAACCCTGTTCGCGCTGCCATGGTTGCCGATCCGAGCGACTATCCTTGGTCAGCTTTGTGGCCAATGCACGCGGGCTTCAGGACCCGGCAATTCGTACCCATGCACTTTATCCCGCCCTGGGACAGACGGTTGAGTCGAGATGCCTGGCCTACCGCGAACTGTTCGTGGAGGTGCTGGACGGTGCTCTGGTCAATTCGATCCGGGAGTCCACCAATGGCGGATGCGTGCTTGGAAGCGGGGTCTTCCAAAGACAGATTGCAGCTATGCTAGGACGCCGAACGTGGAGAGGTTCTCCGGGATGGCCGGTGAAAGAAGCATCCCACGACGAGCAGCAGGAGTTTCAGATCTAGCGAAGAAATAAATGTGGTCTGCCCCTATTGTCCCCTATTGTCCACCGAAACGTTATTCGCGAAACTCGGACCTGAAATACAGGTGTACAAAGGAGATGGGTAAGTACGACAAACTGAGACTCAAGATACTTCAAGGATCATCAGATGCAAATGTCGGTTTTAATGATCTGCGTGAACTTCTGAAAAGACTTGGTTTCGAAGAAAGAATAAGAGGCAGTCATCACATGTTCAGAAAAGAAGGCATAGAAGAGAAGCCAAACCTTCAAAGCGATAACGCAAAAGCAAAACCGTACCAAGTACGTCAGATTCGCTCTATACTCGTCAAGTACCATCTCTCTGGAGTCGAAAACTAATGTTCAAATACGAAACCATCATTTATTGGAGCGAAGAGGATCAAGCGTATTTGGCAGAAGTTCCGGAGCTTCCCGGGTGCATGGCTCACGGTGCCACTTATGAGTCAGCATTAGCAAACGCCAAAGAAGCCATCCAGCTATGGATAGATACCGCGCGAGAGTTTGGTGATCCTGTTCCAGAACCAAAAGGTCGTCGGTTAATGTACGCATAAGCGCATAACAATTGGCTAAACGCTGACAGTTTGGTGCAAGCGAAGCGTACTGATTTGTGACAGTCCGCCATTGCCTGAGGCGCCACGTTGCCGAATAGAACGGTGCATAGCGTGCGTACAAGCCTTTGTTGTGATTAACGAATATGCCTCGCGACACCGCCCTTGGCTGGATGCGATGCTGTGTCGTCGAGGACGCTAGCGGTGTAAAAATTCCTGACATTTTCTTTGGCGAGGCGCTGCCAAACGCTAGAAGACATCCGACTAGCGCCCTCCAGAAAGCTTCTTCAAGAGCGCACGCAAGAAAGCGCCCTCTCAAGCAGACGTGACGGGAGGCCCATGAAAACACCGCGCAGAAACATATCCTTGACGTTGGAAGATGTTCGCGCGCATTTCGAGCACTGGCGAGCAAGCAGAAAGAAGCGGGAGCGGATACCCGAACCGCTGTGGCGGGAGGCGGCGAGCCTGGTCGAGCGTTACGGCATCACACGCGTGTCGCGCGCCTTACGGGTGCACTTGCCGGACCTGAAACGACATCACGGCGAGTTGATGAACGGGGAAGCGGGTCAGGGTCAGGTGCCGGCAGCCAGGAGCACGATGGAGTGGGTGGAGGTTGTCCCGAGCCGCGTCGAGCCAACGTCGGGATTCCCGGAGCCTGGCCTGTTGCTGGACCTGGAGCGCGTGGACGGCACCCGCCTGCGCATTCAGGGTGCCCAAAATCACGCGCTTGCGCGGGTTGTGGAGCACTTCCTGGAAAGCTGCTGATGCTGCAAGTTAGCCCCCAAAGCCGGATCTTCCTGGCCGTCGTGCCCGTCGACTTCCGCCGCGGGATCAATGGACTGTGCGCCCTCTGCCGGCGAAACGCGTCGCTGAGGCTTCGGCGGTGCTCTGCTCGATGGCTCGATAGCAGATCCTCGATGGCCCGGTCCGCAAACAGCGGCCGCTAGCGGCGCAGGATCAATGTTTGCGATAGGCGGCCCAACCCGGAGGTCGCGGTGACCTGCTCGACGATATCGGGTGTGACACGAAACGGTGGTGCGTAGTCGGTGGCCATGGGGTGCACGCCTGTTAAACGCCGCCATACGCCACCCGCCCCCCGAGCCAGCGCTCCATGAGCGGTTGCATGGCCTCCGGATAACGCTCCAGGATGAGGTCCGCCGCCTGTTGCGAAGCCGCCAGCAGGCCCTCATCGGCGGCGGGATCGGCGATGCGAAACTGCATATCGCCGGTCTGCCTGGTGCCCAGCACCTCCCCCGGCCCACGCATGGCGAGGTCTTTGCGGGCGATGGCGAAGCCGTCGCTGGTCTGGCGCAGGATCGCCAGCCGTTCCCGGGCCTGCGCGGACAGGGGTGCATGGTAG
>WJJR01000187.1 GCA_014729565.1 Candidatus Zixiibacteriota bacterium
ACGCAGGTTCTGCTCCAGTTCCTCCAGCGTTTCACCCTGGCTGTGAGCGCCGGGCCAACCGGGCACAGAGCCGACGAAATAGCCAGTATCAGGATCCCGCTCGACCAGCATATTGAATGTACGCATCGTAAAATGCCTCCCTCAGAAACATATACCGAGGCTGATTCACTCCCGTTGGGCACGAACCTGTCAGGACCGTGCGAACTTAATCAACACTCCCCTCATCCTCCACGACCTCCACCGTCTCCTCCACATCCACCACCGGCTGATTCGCCGCGATCGCCGCGAAACGCAGCAGCTCGACCGCCCCGCGCTTGCCGTGGGGGCCGATTTCCATTTCGGGGCCGACACACGAGGGGCACCCCGCGCGGCAGGAGCATTGCTCGATTAAGACCGCGGTTTCGGTAAACAGCTCACCGGACATGTCGAAGATCTTTTGCGAGAATCCGACGCCGCCGGGGATATTATCGTAGAGGAAAATCGTGGGCAAACCGGTGTGCGGGGCGCGGACTTGCGAGATGGCGGCGACGTCGCGTTTGTCGGCCATCACCCAGAGGGGCGCCATCCGTCCCAACGCATTCGCTGCCGCGCGCAGAATTTCGCCGGTCACGCCAATCGACAGGCCGATCCGTTCGGCCACGTCGGCATCGAAATCGACCCAGAACGACGTCGTGTGCATCTCCTGCTCGGGCAGATGCACCTTTCCGAAACCAACATTCTCGTGCGTGTAGAATTTGATCTTTTTATAGAGCACCGTCACCCGCGTCAACGCCACTTCCCCGCAGGCCAGCCGTGCGTCGATGCTTTGGCGACGTTTGTCGACGGTGAGGATCTTCAGATCGGTCTTCGTTTCGGCGTCGGTGAAGTAGTCAACGTCGACTTCCTTGACATATGCGCGCCGTCCCTCCCAGTCGAGTTCCTCGACCTGGTATTGATTGGCCCCGTGCAGATAAATCGCTTCGGGATGCAGAAACTCGGGCGCCGAGAAGTAATCGACCTCGCCGATCACTTTGCTCTCGTCGGAACGATTGAGAACAACGAAATTCTCCGGCGACGCCGACCGCAGCGAGACCTCCCCTGCCGGATAAATCTCCGATGCCCAGAAATACCGTCCGTTGGACTGCGTGAGCACATGGTGCTTTTCGAGATAGTCGAGCAGCGGCTGCGTGGTATCGACACCGAATTGATCGTCGGCATCGAACGGCAATTCAAATGCCGCGCATTTGAGATGCGACATCAGCACAACCAGATTACTCGGATCGACAATCCCCGATTCGACATGACGGTCGAGCAGGTACTCGGGATGTTTAATGAGGAATTGGTCAATCGGCGAGGAACTGCCGACCAGAATCGCCGCCGACATCCCGCTGCGCCGTCCGGCACGCCCCATCTGCTGCCACATCGACGCGATCGTACCGGGATACCCGGTGAGAATGGACACGTCGAGCGAACCGATATCAATCCCCAATTCGAGCGCATTGGTTGACACCACACCGCGAATCGAGCCGTCGCGCAACCCACGCTCAATCGCCCGGCGCTGATTCGGCAGATACCCGCCGCGGTATCCCTCGACCAACTTGGGATTGACCTTCTGCTGTTTCATGTGATTACGCAGATAGGTGAGAATGATCTCGACCGCGCGCCGGTAGCCGGCAAAGATGATCGTCGACACATTGTTGGCGATAAACCGCGTCGCGAGCGAATTGGCGACACTGAGTGATGACCGACGCAACCCCAGTGCTTCGTTCACCACCGGCGGATTGTAAAGGATGATGTGTTTCTCGGCCGTCGGCGCTCCGTTTTTGTCGACCACGACAAACGGTCGCCCAACGATCCGCTCCGCCAGCTCGCCCGGATTTTGAATCGTGGCCGAACAGGTGATGAACTGCGGATTGCTGTTGTAGAACTGCGCGATGCGCTGTAAGCGTCTGATTACATTGCCCAGATGCGAGCCGAACACGCCACGGTAGTGGTGCAACTCATCGATGACGACATAGCGCAAATTCTCGAACAGCTTCACCCATTTTGTGTGGTGCGGCAGAATGCCGGTGTGCAGCATGTCGGGGTTGGTGATGACAATGTGCCCCGCCGAGCGCACCGCGCGGCGTGCGGTCTGCGGCGTGTCACCATCGAAGGTATGCGTCCGGATATCGGCGCCGACCGCTTCGGTCAATTCCATCAGTTCGGATTTCTGGTCATACGACAGCGCCTTGGTCGGAAACAGGTACAGCGCCCGCTGGCTCGAATCCTGCATCACCGTATTGAGCACCGGCAGATTGTAGCAGAGAGTCTTACCCGATGCGGTCGGGGTGACAACAACAATGTCCTTCCCCCCACTGACAGCGTCGAGCGCCTCCGCCTGGTGACGGTAGAGCTTGTGGACCCCCCGCCTGCGGATCGCGGCAATCAGCCGCGGATCAAGATGGCCGGGGAAGTCGACATAGTCGGCCGCGCGGGCCGGGACGGTATGCCAGTGTTCGACACAGTTGTCGTTGCGCAGTTGGTCGAGGATTTGTTCGAGCGTCATAGGCGTCGGTCCTGATAATAGGTTCAGGTGCTCGTTAGGATGTACGGGGTGGTTTGTCCATCATTTTCTTGGGGATTGGTCCGTTTCTGGCCGCAGGAACCGAAACTCGTGAAGCTGTCATCCCCGCGGAAGCGGGGATCCATTTTCTCGCCAAGCGTGGCCAAATTGGATTCCCGCTTTCGCGGGAATGACAACCGTGAGATCAGGAATCGAAAATTACCGCGTCACGCCCTGCCGCACCAACCGCCGGCGGCAAATGTCGCAGAATTTCTCGTTTTTGGAGTCGGTGTCGAGCATCGAGCGGGAGCGATACATCACACAACGCGGGTTGTTGCAGGTGGTGAGGCGGAATAGATGGCCGACCTGGTGGATCGCCTCTTTGAGGACACGCTGATAGACCTGGCGCTCGTCTTCGGGGAGGCCGAAGAACTCCTGACGCATGCGGAAGAATGACACGATGGCGCAGCCCGATTCGGAATCGGATTCGCCGTACACATACGGCATCGTGGGGATATAGAGGTCCTCTTCGGTGACTCCGAGCAGCTTTTCGGTCTGATTCTGGCGCATCAACTCGAGCTTGGTGAGAACCACAGTCGAGTAGTACTGATTGCGCTCCTGATTCTCGGCTTCGTCGGGGAGGTCCATC
>WJJR01000188.1 GCA_014729565.1 Candidatus Zixiibacteriota bacterium
ACACTGATCTGGTCGGCGACAGCAACGACGCTGTTTTCGCTGGTTTTGTACTTCCGTGGCGAGCAGAACACGCGTCTGGCCCGCAACGCCTTCCGCGTGACCGCCGGTTTGCTGGCCGCATCGCTCGGATTACTGCTCTTTCTGATTCTGACTCATCGCTTCGAATTCGTCTATGTTCGCAATTACTCATCGACCGATCTGCCGCTCTATTACCTGATCGCCACACTGTGGGGAGGCCAGGAAGGGACGCTGCTTTTGTGGATTGTCTATGTGTCCCTGCTGGGCCTCTTGTTGATGAAGATGGCCGGGCGGTTCGAACGGTGGTCGATGGCCACGGTCAGTCTTTTCATCCTCTCGGTACTGGTCATTCTACTCAAGCGCAGCCCGTTTGAAGCCACGCCGACCGGACCGGTCGAAGGGGCCGGGCTCAATCCGCTGCTGCAAGACTTTTGGATGACGATTCATCCGCCGATCATGTTCCTTGGATTTGCGCTGTCGATCTTCCCGTTTGCTATCGCCGTGTCGGGTTGGGTACGTCGTGAATACCGCACGTGGACACCGCTGGCATGGGTGTGGCTGCTGGCAGCCTGGTGTACACTCGGAACCGCACTCGTTATGGGTGGCTACTGGGCGTACAAAGTGCTCGGCTGGGGCGGTTACTGGGCCTGGGACCCGGTCGAGAACTCGTCATTGATTCCCTGGATCTTCGCCACCGGCGGCGTGCATGCGCTGATCATGCTCAAGAAAAAGAATGCACTGGCACGATCCGCCTTCCTGTTTTCGATTCTTCCGTTCATCGCCGTTCTGTACGGTTCATTTCTGACCCGGTCGGGTATTCTCGGCGATTTCTCGGTTCATTCGTTCCTGGATTTGGGGATCAATTCGCTGCTCGTGGCGGTGTTGAGCGTGTTTACCGTCATCGGCTTTGGCGTCCTGATCTGGCGGTCCCGTCATGTGCGCGGCACAATCGCCTACAGCTCGATGAAGACCGTCGACTTCCTGGTCAGCATGGGCGTGTTGTCGCTGTTGGTGGCCGGTGCCTTGGTCTTGATCGGCATGTCGACACCGCTGTGGACGCGGCTGTTCGGTCCCGCATCGAACGTTTCACTCGACTACTATTTCCTGGCGACAACACCGATCGCGTTGATCCTCCTGTTCGGGCTGTCGCTCTTTCCGTTCATGCGCTGGATTAAAGCGTCGAAGCCGGTCCTTTCACCGGAAGCTTCGATCAGTTTCGCCGTCGCGCTCTTCGCGACTGGCGGGGCATTCATCGCCGGCATGACTGAAGTGTTGTATCTCGTGCTGATCTTCCTGGCGAGCTTTGCCACCGCATCGAACTTCTGGCTGCTGGTCGATCACTTCATCAGGAAAAAGAAAATCGCCGGCGCCTATTTGGCGCATGTCGGTCTGGCGATTCTGATCATCGGCGCAGCCGTTTCATCGGCGTATGAAACCAAAACACAAGTCGGCTTGCCGCTCGGCCAGCCGGTGCACAAGATGGGCTGGACATTGACCTACCAGGGCAAAGATACTAACGCCCCGGGAGGCAAGACACCCTACCATATCCTCGTCGAACGTCCCGGCTCATCGACTGCCTACGTTTGCTCCCCGCGCCAGTTCCAGCTTCCGTACGACGGTGGCGTGATGCGCAAACCGGCGGTGAAGAAATTCTGGAACAAAGACCTTTATATATCGCCACTCGATGAAGTCGGAGGCTCCGGCCATCAGGGCGTCCAGGCCACATTGGCCCGCGACCAGGCACAGGCGGTCGGCGGTTTCAATCTCACGTTTCTCGGGTTCGACATCGATGACCACGGTGAGGGCGGAGAAATCGAGCAGGTCGATTGCACTATCGAGGTCATGGGCGATATGTATGTCGACACGCTCGTCCCGGCCTTCAAGCTGACACAACAGGGTGTCAGCGGACAGCCGGTGCAGTTTGCCGATGGACGGTTCACGCTGGGTGTCGACCGGATCGATGCCACCACCGGCGCAGTCCAGGTGACCCTCGTCGATCATGACAATCCGCAGGCCGAGGTCCCCGTCTTCTGGATCGAACTGGCTGAAAAGCCTTTGATCAATCTCTTCTGGCTGGGGACCACGTTGATGGTATTGGGTGGTGTCTTGTCGGTCTGGAAACGGTTCAAGCGCTGGCGCGATGAAGCGGCGATTGAATCGGCGATTCCCGGACCGGAGCAGCACTATGCACAAGCTGCCGCCGTATCCGAGGCACCCGAGAACGATCCCGTGAGGTCCGGGCAAGGTGTATCCTCCAACCGGTAGCGACCGTTTCTGATAGGCAATCTAAGATTCCCCGTTTGGGCACTTTCGCCGATGTCACCGGCAACGTATACTGGTTGCCGTTTGCGGCTGTGGAGGCTGATCGGGTATGCGTAGAACTCTGGGCACATTTTTCATCGCGCTGTTCATCGCTGCCGGTGCGCACGCTCAGAACACCGACGAGAGCCTCGACATCTTCGGGTATTTCCAGAACTCCTACGAACATCAATTGGATTCAGACATTGGTGATGAAGAACGCACCTTCATGCTCCAACAGTTAAATCTGTTCTTCCAGCAGGACATCTCCCCCCAGTGGCGTGCCTTCGTCAACTTTGAGTTCATAAACTCCTTTGCGTCGCAACGCCAGTGGGGAACGGCGAATCTGGAAGAAGCCTGGGTCCGTTACCGACCCAATCATTACCTGAATCTCAAGCTGGGTTTGCAGATTCCAATCTTCAACAATCTGAATGAAATCAAGAATCGGACACCACTGCTGCCGTATGTGATCCGCCCCATCATGTACGAGACGTCATTCAGCCAGTTCATCGACGTCACCATCGCGGTCCCCTATCGGACATTCGTTCAAGCCTACGGGTTCGCCCCGATCGGCCGTGCCAAGCTCGATTACGCCGCCTATCTGGGGAACAGCCCCAACATCAACAGCGATGTGACCATCGGCACCACCGGCCGCGACACGTCGACCACGTTTCTCGTCGGGGGACGGTTTGGTGTTCGCTACCGGGAGTTGAAGGCCGGCGTCTCCGGGACATTCGATCGGGTCAACGAGGCCACAATCACCAGAGATCGCCAACCCGGGATTGTCCCGGAGGATGCGAAGATCTATCAGTTGGATCGTGTCCGCTTCGGCGCCGATTTGTCCTATCGCGTCGGCCCCGTGGTGTGGGAGAGTGAAATCGTCTTCGTCGACTACGAAAACCCGGAGGAATCGATCGGAACCGACTCCGAATTCATGTACGGGACATTGGGTCTTCAGGCGACCGACCGGTTGTTCGTCTATGGTAGTGGCTGGTTAACCGAGTTCAATGGCATTGTCGCCTTCCCCAATCAAATCGTGATCGGTATTGTGGCCGAAGACAACAGCGCCAGTCTTGATGTAGCGTCGATCGGAGCAGCGTACACCATTAACGACCGTGTCGTGATTAAAGGACAAATCGCCGAAGTCGAAGTATCGGGGAAGTCGCATCGGGGTACCGAGAAGGTCGAGACGTTCAACACGACGTTTGAATATATCGCGACCGCGGTGTCGGTGCGTTTTTAGGCCATGAAGACGAGATGGATCATAGTGGTGATGGTGCTGGCTGTGATGCTGTGTCTGGACACGGCTCCCGCACAGACACAGGTTGCGGTCATTGCCAATGATTCGGTTCCCGCGGATTCCATTACGCGCGGCGAACTGCTCGACATGTACTCCGGTGATATTCAGCGGTGGAGCAACGGTCTGCCGGTGGTTCTGACCGATTTGAAAGAACGTGGTGAAGTCCGCGATACCTTCTTTGCCTTCCTCGGCAAACCGCCGTCACGAATGAAATCGTTGTGGCTGAAACGTATGCTGTCCGGCGACGGCGATCCGCCGCAGACACTGGACTCTGAGCATGACATGCTGCACAAGGT
>WJJR01000189.1 GCA_014729565.1 Candidatus Zixiibacteriota bacterium
CGCTCCGGTCCCCTCCGCGCTGGTCTGCGATCCGATGCGGATGAGCCCTTGCCGCCATCGAACGCGACCGATGCGGCCGCCATGTCCGGGGTGAATCCAAGATGAGAAAGAGAATCCCAGGATAAGCCCCGCACGCCCATCAGATCTGACACGAGCCGCGAAAACGTGTTCGCATACGCTTTCTTCTTGACGCTTGCGACCAGCATCTGAATCGCGGTATCGCGATCCCCGCCCGCGCGCTTCAAGCATTGCTGGTACGTGCTACGCCCTTCCTCATCATCCAGATCGCCGAGATAGAACTTGTCTCGGGTGTCGCATGAGCCGATCTGAATCGCGTCAATGCCGAACGCGGGCCAGCTACCATCCAACAGGCACTCAACGAACACATCATCACCCACGACCCGGGTCTCGAATACGGGTCGGCCGACCTTGATTCCGGTTACCAGTTGACAGCGCCGAGCCCCAATTGCCTGGAGCCACGGCTTGCCGCCGATGTCCACAAAATCCTTCGGCTCGCACGCCTTCATCGCAAGCTTGATGACGGCAAAGCGGCGCTCCACTCCCCGCTCCATGATCTGATAATGCCGTTGAAATTCGGCGTCCGTCATCTGCCCGAGCTGAGAGACTAGATCATGCTGGTCGCCCTGCGCCAGCTCCGCACGATCTGCGGGCGCTATCTCGTCGCCGCTGTGTGGTTGTTCTGTCATCACACGAGTTCCTTTCGCTGTCGAAAGATCTTCCCGAGGCGCTTCATATCGCGTGCGGTGAACATCCACCGCCCGCCAGCTCGGCCGCCCTCCGGATTAAACTGGCCCGACCGAATCAGATAACGCACCTGATGCGATCGGACGCCGAGATGCTCTGATACCTCACCGATTGTTTTCATGATGATTTCCCTGTGAATACTTGCGTTACATCATTCGACGTGGTATTCTCAGCGTTCATAGCTATCTCCTTTCGAGCCCGGCCCGGGCCTCATGCCCGGAACCGGGTTCTTTTTTGCAACCGATCCTTCGGTTGGTCCTTACAATGTACCCGACAACGGGCAATCTGTCAAGCGGAAAGTCACTTTGCAGGTGCCGAAGCGGGTTGCGCCGCGTTCGGATCTTGATCTACGGAGCCGATGACTACCGCCATCAGACCAACGATGAGAACGAACAGGACGCACAGCGCCTTAATCAGCGTCCACAGCCCACGTATCATGAGATCCTCCTTTCCGGCCGTTCGGCCGATCATGTCCAGACAAGATGACACCCGTTCGCCTCCTCGATTAGCTCGGCGATCCTGCCCAGCCGAATCGCGTCGATTCGGGTTCCCCGATAAGGGGCCTCAAGCCGAGCGGCCATTGCCGCAATCAGCTCCGGCAGAATCTCGGCGGACCCAGGGACGACGAACGATGCCCCGAAGTTGTACAGCGCGTGCCCTAAACGAAGTTGCCTAATGATCTTCTCATCCCCATAGGGGTTGATGACCCCGGCGTATACGTCGCCCTCGTGTTCGGCCGCCATCAGGCAGACGATGAGGTGCTGGACGGAATTCCAGGTTTCATCCGCTTCCGGCACTACACCTCCACAGTACCGATACAGGCTTGCGCGAATCCGCCTTGCGCCAGACACTGTAGAACAGCAAGTGATTGTCTCGGCCATGGTGTTCTCCTGTGTTTGGCCCAGGGCGTGTGCCCAGGGCGGCCTGTCTCACCATCCGTCACCGTCGGCGCGGGCCTCCGCCTCGGCTCCAAGATCAATGGCCTGTTCCCACGCCACGATCTCTGAGAGTGGGATTCCGAGCTCATCGGCGACCGCCTGAGTCGAGTAGTGCCTCTGTTCGTCGTCGCGTAACCAATACGTCCTGTCATTGCGCGACATCGGCGCGTGGTATCGCCAGCCGCGATCCGATAGAGGCTGTGTGATTGGTTCTCCTGTTGTTGTGTAGAAAGGGGTTGTCATCGTCGGCTCTCCTGTGTTTGGCCCGCCCCCGAAGAGGCCGGCGAGGGGGACACAATTAGTCGTCGAGCGGCTCGTCCGGGCTGATCGTGAGTCTCTCTCCGTCGATCGTGACGGCGTGTTTCTCATCGGCGGACCAGAGTTCCCCACCCTGATCCCGCAGCCAGTCGTTGACCATTCGCGCTGCTCGGTGGGGTAGGTGCGACGTGTCGGCCACCTGGAAGACCGTCGACTCGCCATCAATCAGAATTGCCGAGCTCGCTTGCGTGAAGTCCGCAGTCATTGTTCCTCGGAGTTCGTCGCCAACCTGGATCGGGTACGTTTCATCGACGCGCCGCCCGGGCAAGACGCGGTAGATCCGAAAAGACCCACGGTACGTCCGCGACAGTGGCGGGGTCTTGTCGTTGTCTCGCCTCCGAGCGATCGCTGCCCTTGCCCGCTCCTCCGTGCGGTACCGGCCCACGACGTGGCCGAAGTCGTTCAGCACGACCCATTGCACTTCGCTTCCCTCATCTGCACACATGGCTATCTCCTTTCACATGGCACCATTGCCATATACATTGTACAACATAGCTAGCAATATGTCAAGCGCTACGATTTTCGAAATGTATCAGAGGGGGGCTAGCATCCCAGCAGCCCGATCGATAGGCACACAATCACCCCCGCCCCCACGACGCTCGCCGCCAGCACCCACCGCTCGGCGATAGCGCCCATCAACCGCAGCCCCGCGATCCAGCCGATCCCCGTCGCGGCCGCGCCGACGACGATCGTCAGCGCCCTACGCGTCGCCTCGCGTCCCGGCCGGATAATCCGCCACGCACCCACCGCATACCCTCGTCGACTACGTCGACGTCCCGTTCCGCCGGATGGCCTCGCGAATCTCGTCGAGTTTGGCGAACAGCGTCTCGAAGTGGCCCTCGTATCGACGCATCGTCTCGTCGAGCGATTTGTGTCGCAGAGCGCACTCCGCCTGGAACTGTCGGATCTTAGCTTCCGATTCCGCGTCCGCGATCTTCGCGTCCATGTCGGTTGTCTCCAGTTGGTGGATCGCCCGCGTATTCGCGTCGATCTTCGCCGTCAGGTGCTTCCACAGCGCGCCGACCGCCGGCACCACCACGGCCGCCACGCCGCCGACCACCGTCCCGATCGTTCCCCAATCCATGACCTACTCCACTGGTTGCGTCGTGGGTTGCGGCAATCGATCGCCGAGCCGGTCCGCTACCCTATCGGCGATCATCTCCAACAGCGGGTTGCTCCCAGTTGCGGACCGAGGGACCGGTTGCGCTACTGCCGTATCCGGCGGTGCGTAGGCGCCCGAGGGGGGAATCCCAGTGAACAAGCTCGTCAGTACGGTCAGCGGACCCAGCGCGGTCTTCAGGCCGTTGACGATGTTCTGGCCGTGGATGCGGAACTCCTCATTGTACTGCTTCATCTGCTCGACATAGGCGGCCATGACAGTGCTCGCGCTGTTGGACAGCTCTAATCGGTCCAGCTTAACTGTCTTCTGCGATGCGTCCGCCTCCAAGCCCTCAAGCAGCAAGGCCATATCCTTATCGTTTTGATAGTAGACTCGCTTTTTGACGGGGTCGATCTCGACGACCGTCGTCGCCTTGTACGGCTGGTTGCATCCAAGCACGCACGCCAGTAGGACCACCGGCAAGCCCGTCCACATGCGCTTGACCCACGCGCTTACCTTCCCGCCCCTCCCGCTTGCGTATAGATAGATCACACCGGCCAACAACACACACACGCCGCCGATCCACTCCAGGTGCCCCGGCGCCCATTCAAATATGATCCGTTCCATGATCGGTCTCCTTGTTTTCGCACGCCTCACAATCCGCTGGCGTTATCTGCCTGCACTTCCCGCCATGGTAGCAGCGCATGCCCTTGCATGTCGAAACTCGCAGATGCTTGCATTGATCCGACATCTTCGGCTTGGTGCGCCGTGTTTGTTTCGGTTGCCGCACCTTCGCCGCAATCTTCCGATGCAGCTCGCCTACCGCGTCGTCTCGATCTGGATGTAGTCCGACGATCGGTCTCATATTGTCACCGCGGCGATTGGAGTAACCGTAAACACCCCATCCAGGTCATCGCAATCCAGTACACCGCCGGTCTTGCCGAATCGCTCCACGTTACCGCTAAACGTCAGAGACTCGCCGGCACAGAACGCCGCGAACTCATCCGGCGTTAGTCCGTCGAATGCCGGGTCTGCCGGGTCCGCCTCGGACACCACGCCAGTAACGTAGCAACCATTGTTGGCATCATCAAAGTGGTGTAGGTTCACCACCCAGCGATAGCTATCGTATACCGCATCCTTCCAAATGTACACGTCTATCCGTCTATACGCGCCGCCGCCGTCGTCGATGTAGTTACGCCATTGGCAACTATCCGGGCCGCTGCCCATGGCATATACGGCCGCGCACTCAATTCCGATCTCATCACAGAAATTATTGCAGCCGTTGGCTGCAACTGTTACTACAGGCACGCCTTCGCAGGCTTCGCAAACAGAAGACGGCGCGCAAAAAGCCAGCGGGACCGACGCATAACGAATCTCGACATCGTCATCGTCGCCGTATGGCGAATACATTGTGAATGGGTTTGGGCTTGTCGTATAGCAAAACAAATACACCTTGTCCGGATCCGCCTCCATGGCAGTACGTAATGATGACGACAGCGTAAGCTCTATCTTCGTGACGTTTCCCCACAGGGCCACCCCTGGGAAGACAGTAAACACGGAATTGGACCCTAGCCACGGGCATGAGGTTATCGTTTCTCCGGCGACCTTTTCAGCGCCTGCCGGAATCGCAGGGTCTCCGCAAGCGCTCTCGATGGAGTAGTCACCAACGTAGATCCACACCTCGCACGTTACGTCTACCGTCCACCACTCGAGCGAGGACAGACCTCGGCGTTGACCGCAGCCGACGACGTTTGCGTACAGATTCCAATTGCTTGCGGATGACCATTTGATTGTAGGACTGCATTGGTACTGGTCTTCAAATGGAATCCGCTGATA
>WJJR01000190.1 GCA_014729565.1 Candidatus Zixiibacteriota bacterium
CATTCTTCCCGGCTCCGGTGACGATGATGTTCTTCGATCGCCCGGAAATCTTGAGGTGCCCATCGGGTTCAATGGACCCCAGATCGCCGGTCAGCAGCCAGTTGTGGTGAAAGACCTTGGCGGTCTCCTCCGGCATTTTCCAGTATCCCTTCATGATCATCGGTCCCCGCGCGGCGATTTCGCCGATCCCGTCGGGACGGGGATCGATGATGGTCACCTCGGCGCCCGGAAGGGGCGGGCCAACCGTGTCGTAACGATACTTGCCGGGGCGATTCACGGACAGGACCGGTGAGGTTTCGGTGAGCCCATATCCCTGCAGCAGCGGCAATCCAATCGTGTCGAGGAATTCCGCCACATACGCCGGCAGCGCCGCTCCGCCGGACACCATCAGCCGGATATTGTCGAGCCCGGCCTTGGCGCGCATGCTGCGCAGGAGGCTGCGCCCGGACGATGACCAGCCGGTCTTACGTCCGGCACGCGACATCGCCATAAGAGAAGCGACGGCGCGCCGTTTGAGTGGCGGCGCCTGGCTCAGCTTACGCTTGATCGAGTTAACGATATTCTCGAACAGCAGCGGTACACCCAGAAGGATGGTGGCTCTTGTCGTGCGCAGGTCGGCGATGATCTCATTCGACTTCAGGCTGCGCGCGTAGGCCACCTGCGCCCCGATGGACAAGGGGTAGAGAAAGCCGGCGGTGCTCTCAAACGAATGGTGGATCGGCAGGATGGAGAGCAGCGTGTCCTCATCGCTCAGGAGCCCCATCTCATCGATTGCGCGGATGTCACCGACGAGGTTACCGTGAGTCAGCATCACGCCCTTCATCTTGCCGGTCGTTCCCGACGTGAAGATGATTTCAGCGAGGTCATCGGCCCCAACCTCCGGCAGTTTGATGCCGTCGAGTGGGACAGTGCCTTCGAAGCCGGGCCAGATCGCATCAACGGTCACGACTGTGCAGTTCCGGCCGGCGTCGCCGATATCAATGCGGCCATCATAAATCAGCAGCGATGCCTCCGACGACTCGACCACGGAGGCGATCTCACCCGGCCGCAGAAGCGGATCGAGCGGCACAGCGGTGGCGCCGCTGAACTGGACACCGAGAAAGGCAACCGCCCAGGTAAAGCGGTCGGTTATCGCGATCCCCACTTGCTGATTTGGTCCAACGTCACGCTCACGCAGTCGACGAGCGATAGCGTCGGCCGCGCGCATCAGCGCCCCGTAGCTGACCGGCTCAAAGCGCACGTCGACATAGCGCCAGAGCGCCGGGCGTTCGGCCGCACGCATTGCCGTCGCTAGCAGCAGGGCGGGAACAGTCTCCCCTGTTTTGGGTACGAGTCGGGTCCGGGCCATGGAACGAGTATACCGTGAGGTCAGATTGGGGTCAATGAATGGTGGGTTGCACCGTGCTTGAGACGGCCTCAGGAGTGAGGCAATCCCGTTGTGGTGGCATTTCACATGAGCGGCACGTGAAGTCAGATTGAATTTCTGACGAAACTATTGAGGGCATGGATAATTCACTTGCGAAGGTTCGCGATGCGCTGCTCATTCCGCGGGTTTTGGCCAGACTTTTTCATAACGGTGGTCCTTTACATAGTACCTAGTTGCCCTGAGGGTCTGAACACCTGGGTAGTTGGAGTTGATCATGGGTGAGGTGGCTTTTCTACCGGTAAGCCAGATGCAGCCGGTGCTGGTCTCCGTGCTGATCTTCTGCGCCCGCATTGCGGACGTTGCGATCGGCACGATGCGCATCATCGTAGTCGGCCGCGGCATGCGCTGGACCGCGTCGCTGCTGGGCTTTGTGGAAGTGCTGATTTGGTTGGTCGCTATTGGTATGGTGATCCAGAATCTGCACACCTGGGTGAATGTGCTGATATACTGCGCCGGGTTTGCCACTGGCACGTTTGTCGGGATGACCATCGAACGCCGCTTTGAAATGGGCCAGGTGATGGTGCGGATCGTGGTTCCCCACCTGGGCGAGGAGCTGGTTGATCGCATGTCCGAATTGAGCATTTCACCCACCCATGTCGATGCGAAGTCGCCCGAGGGTCCGGTGCGGTTGATCTATTTGGTCGTCAAACGCAAGATGCTTCGTAAAGTGGTGCATGCCATCCACACTCAGGAGCCGGGCGCCTGGTATTCGGTCGAGGATGTTCGTGACGCCGGTGAAGAACCGGTGCCGATTCGCGTCCTTTTGCGCTCACCGACGATGCTTCAGCCGTTCTACTGGTTCCGCAAAGGCAAGTAATGGAAAAGCCAGGGTGCCCCACCCGAACGGCGCAATGAACGCAACTCAACGGGTCGCCCTTACCGCTGCGAGTGAATGGTGGACATTCCGACAACCGCTTAGTTTCTGATTACAACCGCTGGTGAGCTAACCGCTCTTTGAGGCGCTCGTCGATATCGAGGATCTTGGCCCGGTCATGGTAAGGCACGACGTCGAAGTAGGCCAGACTCTTCAACTCGGCCAGGACCGCCGAGATCACCGCGACGGCATCCTGAATGCTCTTCATTGAATTGGCCAGGGTGCCTTCCGCGTCGGGGAACTTGCCGCGGGTGACGCCGAGTTCGACCAGTTCCGAATGGCCCATGATCGTCGTTGAGGCGTTGTTGATGTGGTGTGAAAACGTTGCACAAATGGCGTCGAGGATCTCGCGCGCGATCTCCTCCTTTTGATCCTTCGTCGCACTGATGACGAGCGCTTCCATCTCCAGATAGAGTTCATAGAGACGTTTGTTGGCGCGGGCGATGATTTCGGACGAGGGTCCGATCTCGATATCGAGATGGGCCGCCACCGACGCCAGATTCCCGGACACCCACGCGTCGACACTCGCCAGATCGACCGAGTTGAGGCCGAGATCCTTCATGGCCCGACGCTTGTCGGCGATCTGGTTGGTGGTAATCGTACCGTGAGGCTCAATCGCGTGGTGGGCGATGCGGTCTGCCAATGAGACAATCTGTGTGAGAGTGCCCGTCTGACTGGCTACCTCGGGGTCGAACGCTGTGTGGTGTTTCTCGACCACCTCAACCAGCATGTCCGGGAATGACCAATGCCGAAGGAGAATGCCGCCGGCTGTCGCATGATCAACACCGAACCGCTCGACTTCGGCATCCATCCACTCGTTTGATTGGCCCTGCTCATCGATGAACTTGCCGTACCCCTCTCCGAATACACGCGCCATCACGAGCATACCGATATCGTGGATCAGCCCGGCCACAAAGGCCTCTTCCTGCGGCTGATGGGACACCTTGGCGGCGAACAGTTGTGATGTTGTAGCGCATTCCAGTGAGTGCAACCAGAACTGCCCGAGATCGAATCCGATGCTCCGGTCATCCTTGCCGAAAACGTCGTAGACAGCGGTGGACAGGACCACCGATTTGACGGAGCGGAACCCGAGCAGGACGACGGCCTGATGGACGGTATTGATCTTGCCCGAGCGCCCGTACATCGCCGAATTGGCCATCTTGAGCAGCCGGGCCGTGACGGGCGCATCGCGGAGGATGATACGACTGAGATCGTAAGCCGAGGTTTCAGGGGCATCGGCGACCCGCAGCACCTCAACCAACGTTTGAGGCAACGTATATAATTCGCTGACAGATAGTATTTTATCGCGTACGCTGTCACTCGTCATGGATACATCCCATCACCGGCGCGTCTGGTGCGTGGCCATACGTCAGTCTCACTGCGGCCGATTCACGGCTACCCGCTGGGCCCCTTGTCTTTGTATCGGCGAGGACGGGGGAATCTGTACCGGGGTGGTGAGGACCTTGTTATAGGAATTGCCAGAAGTCTTTTCCGTTTCCATTGGGGTGCCACGGGCCTTCAGGCCCGTGGTTCCACACTCGCACGGTCCCGGTTCACGGGCCTAAAGGCCCGTGGCACCCGAACGCGAGTGCTAGTTAAGCCGAGTCTCGCCTCTTATCAATCGGATCGGAATCATGACAATTGCTCTAGGGTTGGGGTAAACCAAAATTTGGGATTACCTCCCGGTGCAAAGCACCGGGCCGAGCTGGGGCTCGGCGCTCCGATGGTGTGCCCGAACCGTGCTGGATTAGTCGTTTCGAACGTGGGGTTCCAGGCGGTCGATCATGGCTTGATGGGAGAATGTCTTTAGCGCGCGCGAGCGCCCCTGCTGGCCCATCTGCTGGGTGCTGTTGCAGTCGTTTAGCATTCTGACGAAGGCTTCGCGCAGACCGTTTACTCGGTCTGTTTGGGGATCGACGAGGATACCGGTCTGACCGTCTGCGACGATCTCCCCGGTGCCGGCGATGTTGAACCCAATGACGGGACGTGCTGCCAGCATTGCTTCGACTGTCGTGAGTCCGAAGGATTCTTCGCAGGAGGGGGTAACGAAAACATCCAGCGCACTCATGTATTCGTGAACCGCGTCCTGGTAGCCGGTGAAGGTCACCCGGTCGCCGCATTTGTGTGCCGCGACCGATTGCCTCATGTTGTCTTCGTATGAACGTTCGTCGGCCGATGATCCGCCGACGATCCAGAGACGCGCGTTCTCAACATCAGCAGTCAATCCCAGAAATGCATCGAGGAGCCACTCGATACCCTTGTTGGGAGTGATCCGTCCGACGTACCCGAAGACGACTTGATCATCGGTCGCAGCTTGGTGCGCACGGATATCTCGTCGTGCGCTTTCGTTGAATGCGAAACGATCCGGATCGACACCGGGGTGCCAGACACCGATGCGTTCACCCGGAATCGGATAGGCCGTTCGACACTTTTCGGCAACGAACTCGGAGACTCCCAATAGACGATCGACACGCTTGTAAATCCATCGATGCAACGGATCGTATTTCGGCGACCCTGGGCTAACGTGCTTAATCACGATTAAACGAACGTTGGGCGTTCCGCGCAGTGCCCACCGGAGTGGCCCCAGATCATGAGTGAAGTGGGAAAGCACTACGGGTGTTTGCGTGGAGGACGGAGCATTAACGGTGATGACACGACGAACGGCCTTCGCCAATCCAAATCGGCCGCGCGGAGCAATGTCGACCTCGCCTTCTCCCCGGCGCGCGAGTGGCGTCCCTTCGCCCGCCAGGAGAATTGACGGAATGCCCGACGTCTTCCACAAACGGTGAATGTCCAGCGGGAGAGATTCCCGGCCGCCCCATCCTGCTGATGTTGTGACTTGAATGCGAAGTGGTTGTGTGGCAGCGGTCACGATGGTGACGGACCTTGCTTGTTTGCCCGGCGTATCAGTTTGCGTTGCAGGCGGGCGCGTCGGTGCAGGAGGCGTTCGCGAACCGTGTCATCGATATCCGCG
>WJJR01000004.1 GCA_014729565.1 Candidatus Zixiibacteriota bacterium
GTCAGGCGCGGAGTGTCAAACAGTTGACACTCCGCGCTTTCTGTATTGAAGCGGTGGCCCACAGGCGGTAGAATGGACGTCTATGGCGTTGCGGATTCTCCTGTCCAATGATGACGGTGTCAATGCACCGGGCTTGAAAGCGGCCGCGAAAGAGCTGCGCACGATCGGCGATTTGGTCATTGTCGCGCCGATGTCCGACCAGTCGGGTGTCAGCCATTCGCTCACCATTACGAGGCCGTTACGCATTAAAAAGCACGACAGCAAGATCTACGCGGTCGACGGCACCCCGACCGATTGCATGACTTTGGCGTTTCATGAGATTCTGAAGCGTGATCCCCAGGTGGTGGTCTCGGGCATCAATCACGGCCCGAATATGGGCGAGGATGTGCATTACTCAGGAACGGTAGCCGCGGCGATCGAAGGGACCATTATGGGGATCCCGTCGATTGCGGTGTCGATGACCGCGCCCGACACGAATGGACGCGCCTTTCGCTCCGCTGCCAAATTCCTCCGGCGTTTGGTGCCGAAGATCATTGGACGCATCCCGCGTGGGACACTGCTGAATATCAACTTCCCGGCGTTTCCGAACGGCGGATATCGCAAGTATCAGATCACCCGCCTGGGGCACCGCACCTATACCGACATCATCTCCGCCAAACGCGATCCGCGCGGCCGCGAGTATTTTTGGATCGGCGGGGAACCGACCTGGGCCCGCTACAAAGACACCGACGCGGCCGCGGTCGCCAAAGGCATCGTCTCGATCTCGCCAATGAACATCGACATGACCGATGTCGATTTGCTGAATGAGATGCAAGAGTGGAAACTGCGGTGAACCCGGGAGCACCGAGCCCCGGCTCGGTGTGTGAGATTGAATCGCGTGAGCGGAGCACTGAGCCCCAGCTCGGTGCAGTGAAGAGCGAGTTCGAAGGCGAACTGCACCGAGCTGGGGCTCGGCGCTCCGTCTCGGTACTCCACCGATGATCCTATTCACTCACGCCGAGATAGGAGTTCGGCTGCGCTCACCCTAAAGGCTCGGCGGTCCGAGACACCCGACTCACCACCCAAATCACAATCGTTGCCAATAAGAACCCCGGCACCAACTCATAAACGAAGTTCGCGAGCACCGGGACGTTCTTCCAGACAATCACACTGATTGCGCCGGTGAGCATGCCGGCAACAATCGCGTTTTTGTTCGCGCGCTTTGACCACAGCGTAAACAACATCGCCGGGCCGAAGGCTGCGCCCAAACCGCCCCAGGCGTAGAGAACCAGATCATACACCAGCTCTTCACCGGTGAGCGCCAGAACGAGTCCGACGAGTCCGACAATAACCGTCACCGTTCGCGAAATCAGAACCAGTCGCTTCTGCGGCGCCTCTTTGTTGATCAGGCCGTGGTAAATGTCCTCGGTGACCGCCGACGTGGTAACCAGCAACTGCGAGTCGGCGGTTGACATCATGGCCGCGATTGCCCCCGAGATCATCACACCGACAATCGCACCCGGCATCAGCGCATTGGCGACCAGCGGCATGATCTGTTCGGAATCCTCAATACCCTGGCCAATCATCGCCAATCCGACAAGACCAACACCGACCGCGCCATAGAACGCGATCAGCGCCCAGAAGGTGGCGATCAACGATCCTTTGCGCAAATCGCTCGATTGACGAATCGCCATGAATCGCGCCAGGAGGTGTGGTTGGCCGACATAGCCCAGACCGATTCCCAAACCACCGATGGCATACAAGATGGTGTCCATTAGCGTGGTGCTATCCTCACCGCCTAAACCGAGCAGGTTGGGATCGACCGCGTTGAGTTTGGTGGTCAGTGCGCCGACGCCACCGAGTGATATGAGTCCCGCAATCGGCAGTACCCCCAGGGTACACACCATGATCAATCCCTGGAAGAAATCCGTCCAGACAACCGCGTAAAAACCACCCATGATGGTGTAGAAGAGAATAATCACCGAGCCGAGCAGCATCCCCTGCAGTGGTGTCATGCCGAATGCTGCATTGAGGACTTTGCCCGCGCCGAGGAATTGCGCGGCGACATAAAGCGTGAAGAAGAAGACGATGATGACCGTGGAGACCCAGCGCAGCAGGTGCGTATCATCGCCGAATCGCTTTTCGAAAAAGCGCGGCAGCGTGATGCAGTCATGCGCTTCGGTTTGCTCGCGCAATTTGCGGGCGACGAAAGTCCAGGAGACAAAGATGCCGAATGTACATCCAATCGCCGGCCAGATCGCACCGAACCCGGCCATCAACGCGACACCCGGCAAGCCGATCAGCAGCCACGCCGATTCCCCCGAGGCCCGCTCGGAGAAGGCCACCAGCCACGGGCCGAGTTTGCGTCCGGCGAGAAGATAGTCGGCGAGCGACTTGGTCAGTCGGAGAGTCAGACTGCCGACCACCAGGACAACCACGAGGTAGACGATAAAGCCGATCACAACCGGATCGTTCATGGTGCTCCCCTGTACGCTGGTGGTTCATTCATAACTCTATCTCCATGACGTAGTGCGGACCGATCTTCGGGATTTCGAACTCCTCGCCGATCCGTCGAAATCCATACCGTTCGTAAAACGGCACGGCCGGTGTGCGGGCATTGCACCAGATGTGCTGCCCGCCTTTACTGCGGACATGATCAAGACATGCCTGCAGACAGGCCGTGCCGTATCCGCCGCCGCGACACTCGGGCAACGTGGCCATTCCTCGCAGCCGCCAACTGTCGATCCGATCGCTGCCGGGTGGCGGTTCATGGTAGATTGACGCGATGCTGACCATCATGTTGTCCGAAAACGCCGCGAAATGTGCCGTTTCCGGCCATTCATCACCGGGGAGGTCACATTCGGCGACCGATAAATAGGGACGGAGCACCGCCTGGCGGATTGCTTTAATTTCGGGTTGTGCCACTTGGCGGACGCTAGCGTTCATGTCAGTAGGGTGCGCAACCGATGGCCGGGGCGCAAGGGTAAGTCCTGACACAGACGCACGCAATTATGACAGAGACCGGGAAGAGCACGAATTCTCTCACACGAAATCTCCAGTTTCTTGCGTACTAATCCGAATTCACAATAATTAGACCGTATCAGGAGTGTGGGGGATTCAAGGATGACGAACAAGAAGAGCACGAGTTCAGCGCGGACGGCCAAAACGAAATCGGCCGACGCCAAAGCCAAACCAGCCAAAACCACCAAAAAGCCAACCGCCAAACGCTGCTCGGTGACCTTTACGATGTTTGCGCCCAACGCCCAGAGCGTCGATGTGGCGGGCAGTTTCAATGACTGGAAACTGAAGCCGCTCAAGAAGGGCCGGGACGGCACCTGGAAGGCAAACCTGCGTCCCAAGCCGGGCCGCTATGAGTACAAATTCGTCGTCGACCATCAGTGGATTACCGATCCGTCGAATCCCGAATTGGCCCACGACGAATATGGCAATGTGAACTCGGTGGTTGAACTCTCCTGACGATCAGTGAAATGCAACTCTCCGCTTTCCGGTATCGTAAATGGGAATAAGCAGGTACCTTAGGGAAAAGGAGAGGATGCGATGAAGATCGAACAGAGTCAGACCGATGGTGTCGCCGTGTTGACACCTCACGGCAGTCTCATGGGAGGTCCTGATACAGGGGAACTCGATGAGAAGCTGTATCAGTTGCTCAATGATGGTTACCACAAAGTCGTTCTGGACTTGGGACGCACCGACTGGATCAACTCCTCGGGCATTTCCATTCTCATCCACCACTGGAAGAAATTCGACAGTGCCGGCGCCAGTCTTCGCATGGCCAATTTGACCAAGAAGATCGAACGCATACTCGTGATCTCGCGGCTGTCGTCGGTGTTCGACTGCTACGATACTCTTGATCAGGCGGTGGCCAGTTTCAAGGAGTAAGAAGGCGATTCATATCCGTGGATATCCGGGCATTCCGATGAGTGCCCGGTTTTTTGTTATAACCCCATGTCCATTGTCGCCTTCGGCGTAATGGTTGCAGTATCGCATGAACTTCGATTGTCGAAAATCGTCCGGATGCTTCGTTCTCTCTAGTAACGAGAGAAGGAGTAAAGGCCCATGAAAATCGATGTCCACAAAGTCGGCGGGGTCACCATCGTCGCCCCGTGGGGGAGGCTGATGGGTGGACCCGACACCAATGAGCTGGATGAACGGCTCTATGCGCTTCTCGGGCGAGAGGAGAAGCGAATCGTTTTGGATCTCGCGCACACGCGCTGGATTAACTCGTCGGGGATTTCGGTGTTGATCCATCATTGGAAGAAGTGCCGTGAGGCCGGTGCCGATCTCCGACTGGCGAATCTGACCGCCAAGACCCACCACGTGCTCGTCATTTCGAAGCTCGTTACCGTGTTCGAGGAGTTCGACACGGTCGACAAGGCGGTTGCGAGCTTTGTCGGTGGAGCCGGCGCACAGGGGAATCGAAAAGTCGCCTAGCAGCTACTCAGACATACCACACTCGTCTCCGGGGGCGCGATCATGATCGCGCCCCTTTGTGGTCTAGTGGGACAGCGGTGTGCATCCGGATCGCCGAGCCCGAGCTCGTTGTGTGTGGTTGCGTCCAGCCGGACCGCCGAGTCCCAGATCGGCGTAAGCCATTGCGTCGGTGTTTATTCCATACGTTGCACCCGCGCACCCGTCCCACGGTTATCCCATTAACAATCAACGTCTTAACGGGCCGTCTCCCGTCTTCTCAAAGAATCTGCACAATCCCCCAAAAATGTTTGCAACATGTCATGTGATATCATCGTAATATCATGCAGATATCACAGGAGGAGAACGATGGAAACCGAAAAGACTGCTCAACCCGAGATCGATTACCAGGAATCGTCGCGCGCGGGTGCTAATGGGATCGGAGTGTTGGTTGTCTTGATCCTGCTGTTCCTGGCCATGGTGGGACTGGCGATTATCGGCCCGCCGGTCGTCAAGGTGATCGCCATCATCCTGGGCTTGCTGTTCCTGTTTTTGATGTTCGGGTGCTTCATGGTCGCGCCCAACGAGGCGCGGGTGTTGCAGTTGTTTGGCAAGTACGTCGGCTCGTGCCGGACCGAGGGTCTGCGCTGGGCGAACCCCTTCTATATGAAAGAGAAGGTGTCGCTGCGGGTGCGGAACTTCGAAACCGGCAAAATGAAGGTCAATGACATTGACGGCAATCCGGTCGAGATCGCATCGATTGTAGTCTGGAAGGTGGTCGATTCGGCTGAGGCCAGCTTCAATGTCGATGATTACGAAAAGTTCGTCGCGATCCAGAGCGAGGCGGCGGTTCGCAATCTGGCGACACAGTATCCGTATGACGCGCATGATGAAGACATTATCTCGCTGCGTGGCCACACCGCCAAAGTCGCCGGACAGTTGCGTGATGAGATCCAGGAACGTTTGGCAAAGGCCGGCGTCGACGTGATCGAAGCGCGCATCAGTCATTTGGCGTACGCTCCGGAGATCGCGGAAGTCATGCTGCGCCGTCAGCAGGCCAGCGCGATTGTCGCCGCGCGACAGCGGATAGTCGATGGTGCGGTCGGCATGGTCGAGATGGCGCTCAAGCAGTTGACGCGCGATCAGATTGTGGACTTAGACGAAGAACACAAGGCACAGATGGTCTCCAATCTGCTGGTGGTGTTGTGTGGCGAGAGCCACGCGCAACCGGTGATCAATACCGGGTCCTTGTATCAATAGAGGTCAAAAGGGGGGCGCCGCTTTGGTCGGCGGCGCTATGGGGACACGGACTTCACCGGGCGCGCGCTACCTTGGTCGGTTTGCCGCCCGGTGACTCCGTGTTGAGAGTGCAGCCGTGGCACAACGCAAACCATTTCTATTGCGAGTCGACCCGAAGGTCTTAGATGCCGTCCAGAAGTGGGCCAACGACGATTTGCGCAGCTTGAACGGGCAAATAGAATTCCTGCTCAGACGTGCATTGAAGGACGCGGGACGAGAGAAGAAAAACAAAGAGTAGGCGAGGTGCGAGATGGCAAAGACGATGAACCAAACGGGATCGTGGCTGGCGATTGGCGCGGGTGTCGGTGTCGCAATCGGTACGGCATTCGACAACTTGGCCATTGGCTTGGCAACTGGCACAGCGATCGGTATTGCGATTGGTGCGTCACTCGATCGCAAGGAAGCCGAACGGCGCCGGAAGAGCGAGGGGCAGGGAAACGGAGCGGCGTCGTAAACGTGGTTGCATGTCCTGATCGTATTCACGTGTTGGGTGGCCGCGATCTCTGATCGCGGTTCGCCGAAGGCGAACAACTGGACTCGACCCAACGGGAGAGCAATGGCAGACGAAGAACATCAGAAGGAATCACGGTTAGCGCTCAGTTTGAGCATCGGCCTGGCCATCGGTGCCGGATTAGGCATTGCGATTGGAACAGCATTGGGCCTCGTTTTCGACAATGTTGGTATGGGCATCGCCTTGGGCAGCAGCATTGGCACCGGTGCGGGAATCACGGCCGGAGCGCTTTTCGGACGTGGGGACGGGGATGAAGAGTTGTAGTCCTGCCGGGAAGATGCAGCGTGGAC
>WJJR01000191.1 GCA_014729565.1 Candidatus Zixiibacteriota bacterium
CACCAATGTCGAAGACCGTGCGGATGGTCGCTTCATATTGTTCGGCGGCCTCTTCGGGCGTCAGGTCATCCGACGTCGGCATCGGATGAATCTGCTCGGCGACCACATTGATCGATTCGAGCAATGTCTCCCGCGCCATGCGGTAATTTGATTGGGGGTCATCGTGCGGCACCCAGCGTTCATCGCCCCAGAACCAGTCGATCCGGTCCCAGGCGATTGCCTCCGCATAGGTATCCGAACCCAACCGGCGATAGAGCAACTCGGGTGTCGATCCACCGGCCAGCGCAATGCGGCATCGACCGCGCTCAGTCACCGCCTCGTTGATGATTGCGGCCACGCGCTCGGCCGCTGCATCGGCCATGTCATCGGGCGATTGGCCCACGTGCACAATCGACTCCGACGGCCCGGTGGCGTCGATCTCCTGCAACCGTCGCGCCGCATCAGCCGCCGTAAAAAACACCAGGTCCGGCGACTCCTGATGCAACGCGTCGATAATCGCTTCGGCCCATTTCGGATCGGCCCACTCCACACACGGGCGCTGACTCTCGTCTTCACAGCGCAAATCGATCTGTTCCGGCGACTGATCGGCGCCGGTCACCACCACGGCGTTATCGCTTCCCTCGGACAACTGTAGTCGAATCCGACGGTTGTTTTCGAGCAGTTGCGCAGTACGGCGATCATCGGCAACACCGACCAGCCGCCACTGCAAGCGTGACATGACCCACCCCGCCAACAGCGACCGTTCGGCCACCGATGGCGCGATCACTTCGATTTTCTCACACTGTTCGAATCGCTTGCGAATATCAGCATTGTCGAATGCCTTGGCGAGACGTCGTCGTGCCGGTTCGAGTGTCACCCAGATGCGGTCGATCCACTTGGTCAGCGCATCGCGATTTCCGGTATCGTCCCAGAACAGCAGCGCCCCCGCGGCCTCCAGTGTCTCATCCGATGTCACCATCAAATCGGCCCAACGGAGAAACCGATCGAGAATCCAGCGGTCCCGCACTGGTGTCGCCACGACCACGACAGTTGCGATGCGCGCAATCAAGAGCGCCCGCACCGCACTCGCCATCGACCGTCCCATTCCTTCGGGACAGCGGATATCGATCTTCTCCCAGCACACGACACCCTCGCCCGACGGATTATTCCGGCACGACGCCGACATCCGCGCGGTCAAACGATCGGTTTCGGTATCGCGCAGCACCAGCACCACCCGGCTCGGGTATGCCGCCGCATAGGTCGATGCAAACAGTTCCAACGTCTCCTGCTGTTCACTGTCTCCGAGGATCACCAGGTTGGACAATGCCAGACGGTATACCGCCGTGTCCTGCTCGCCCGCGTCACGTGCTTTCGACCAGAGGCCGGACAGCTCACGTTCGATCTGATCAACGGCCTTTGGATCGTCGCCTAAGAGATGCGCAGCGCCCGATTCGAAGTAGTCAAAGACGTCATCCGACGTCGCTGTCGTCTTTGCCGGTACCATAGTTACAGACTCCGCCACTCGCGACCGTCGCGTCGCAGCATTTGTGCGGCCTCCGCCGGTCCTTCGGTACCGGCCGCATACCGCGCCAATGGCACGCGCACATCCGAATCCCAGCAGCCGAGCAATTGGTCGATCCACCGCCACGACAGATCGACTTCGTCGGTGCGTGCAAACAACGTGGCATCGCCACTGAACGCATCGAGAATCAACCGTTCGTACGCTTCCGGCGACGAGACACCAAACGACGTCGCGTAGTGAAAATCCATCCGCACCGAATCGAGATGCATTTTCATTCCCGGTGCCTTCGCAGAGAAGGCGAGATAGATGCCCTCGTCGGGCTGAATCTTGATGCCGAGGACATTCGGCCCCGTGTGTGAGACTCCCGCATGTCCGAATAGCGCCAGCGGCGGCGCCTTGAACGTGATCGCCACCTCGGTCAATCGCCGTGTCATGCGTTTACCGACACGGATGTAAAACGGTGTCCCCGCCCAGCGCCAGTTGTCGATGTGCGCGCGCAGCGCAACATATGTGGGGGTTGTGGAATTGTCCTCGACTCCATCAAGTTCGCAATACCCCGGCACCTGGGCACCGCCAATCCAGCCGGCGTCGTATTGTCCACGCACCGTCCAGCGCCGCACATCGTCGGTTTCGTATGGACGCAGCGCGCGCAACACTTTGACCTTTTCGTCGCGCACACCATCGGCTGACAGCGTTGACGGCGGCTCCATCGCCAGCAACGTCAGCAGTTGTAGAATGTGGCTTTGCACCATATCGCGCACAACGCCCGATTGGTCGTAGTACGACGTCCGTCCCTCGACACCGACCGACTCGGCCACGGTGATCTGGACATTGTCGACATACCGGCTGTTCCACAACGGCTCGAAGAACCCGTTCCCCAGTCGGAAGACCATGATATTCTGGACTGTTTCTTTACCAAGGTAATGATCGATGCGGTAGATCTGGCTTTCATCCAAAACGCTGTGAACGGTTTCATCGAGTTTCTGCGCGCTCTCCAGATCATGACCGAACGGCTTTTCGAACACGACACGCGTCCAGCGGGAATCATCGCTGACCGGTGAAATCATCCCGGCCTCGGACAGTAACTTGGCCACTTGGGGAAACACACTCGGCGGTGTCGCTAAGTAGAAGAGATGGTTGCTGTGCGTCCCCGCCTCCTCATCGATCTTTTCCAGTCGATCACGCAGCTTGGCAAACGACTCCTTGTCGTCGTAGTCGCCCTGATGATAGTGCAGATTCTGCGCCAGTCTCTTCCAGACACTGTCATCAACAGGCTGCCGCCGCGAATGCTCGTCGAGTGCCTCGCGCATTTCCTTGGCAAACTGCTCATCGGACTTCTCGCGCCGTCCCGCACCGACCACCGCAAAGTGGTCGGGCAGCAGACCATCGACCGCGAGATTGTAAACCGCGCCGATCAGCTTGTGCTTGGTCAGATCGCCGGTGGCGCCGAAGATGACGAGCGTGCAGGGAGGAACATCGCGGCTACCTTCCAAACCCGCCATCAACGGATTGGCAACCGGCTGTTCAACAGTTGAGTGTGTCATATCACGATGACTCCGACTTGCTTGATTTCACCGCGTGGCCACCGAATTGGTTACGCAAGGCCGCCAGCACCTTGGCCGCGAATGATTCATCCTGACGTGATACAAAGCGTGCGAACAACGACATCGTCAGTACCGGCGCGGGGACATCACGATCAATCGCCTCGAACACGGTCCAGCGTCCCTCACCCGAATCGTTCACATATCCGCGGATCTTCGACAGATCGGGATCCTCACGAAACGCCTCGCCCGCCAACTCCAACAACCACGACCGCACCACGCTGCCCTGATTCCACAGGTCGGCCAATGCGGCCAGATCGTAGTCGTATCCTGACGCCTTCAGAATCTCGAAGCCTTCGGCGTACGCTTCCATCATCCCGTACTCGATACCGTTGTGAATCATCTTCGAGAAATGCCCGGCGCCGGCCGCGCCGACCAGTTGGTAACCGTTCGGCGGCGCCAGTGATTTCATCGCCGGCTCAACGATGTCGAACGCATCGCGCTCACCGCCGGCCATCTGGCAGTAGCCAACCTCGAGTCCCCACACACCACCGGAGACGCCGACGTCGAGAAACTTGATCTGACGCTCGCTGCAGTACTTGTGATGCTCCACCGAATCGGTCCAACGCGAATTGCCGCCATCGATCAACAGATCACCGGGGCTGAGCAATTCGGCGAACTCCCGTACCGCATTGTTGGTTATCTCTCCCGCCGGGATCATCAGCCAGACGACACGCGGCGCATCCAGCTTGGCGACGAGATCCTGATTCGATGTCGCTCCGATGGCGCCCTCGGATTCCGCTTCCTTGATCTTCTCCGCCGAGTGATCGGTCACAACGACCTTATGCCCATCACGCAGCAATCGAAGCGTCATATTCGCACCCATCTTGCCCAGTCCAACCATTGCCAGTTTCACAGTCACTCCTCAATTCCGATGCATGTAATGATGACTCTCCACGAGTATCAGCCGGCCTTCTCAATTCTCTCAACCAGCGTGCGTAAACCTGACTGCAGCGACGACAGATGAATGTGCACCAGCGGCCGCTTGCGCGAGGCCAGTGACTCGGCATCACCCAGAGCCTGCGCCATTTTCAGCGACTGAAACGAATACGAAGCGTTCGGTATGTCGGCATCCTCCGTGGAATCCGACGAAACCACCATAAACGCGCCCACCTGCGGTCCGCCCTTGTACAACTGGCCGATGGAGTGAAGGTACCGCGGCCCGTACCCGCGCAGTGTCGCCCGTTTGGTCGTCGTAAGAACGTGCCGCCGCAACCGTGCAATCAGCTCTTCGGTCTCGTCGCTTTCATCGACATAGGCCAGAATGGCAACATACTGCGATTCCGTCGCCTGCGACCACCAGGCGGAGATGACATCATCGACCGATGATCCATCACCGCGAAAGACGGTGAGATCCCCCTCGGTGGCGACCGGATCGGGCAACGCTAACCGTCCATCAGATCCGATCGTCTCCAGCACCTTATTTGTATTGTCCTTTGATTCCTGAACATTGGGCTCATCAAACGGATTGATATACAGCCCCCAGCCGGCAATCGCGGTGGCAATCTCCCAACGGAGGAATTCTCCAGCCAAAGAGGCGACAGCAGGAAGCGTGATCTCAGTCAACGGACATTGACCATTCAGGCACTGCTCGAGCAGGCCACCGGTCGGATCGGTATCATCGGCAAAGCGCAACACGACAAATGACCGGTCGTCTCCGTACTTGTCGAGAGACATAAGTGGTTCTGCTGCGATCGGCACAATCCCCACACCCGATTTCCCGGTCGATTCGGCGATCAACTGCTCGATCCAGGGAACCAGTGGCGCCATCCGTTCCGACGCCAAGAACGTCAGCTTATCTTTCCCATCGCGGGCGGCCGCACCGAGAAAGAAGCCCAAATCGAGTGCGTCGTTCTGCTTTAATCCGCTCAGACTCGCCGATTCGACACCGATGGCGTGGCGCAGAAAATCGGTCAGCGGTACCCCGATCAGCGCCCCGGCAACCAGTCCGAAATACGATAACGCCGAATACCGTCCACCGATATCCGAGGGATTAATGAACACCTGACGGAATCCGCGCTCGACGCCGATCTTTTGCAAATCCGATCCCTCATCGGTCACAGCGGCGAAGTGCTGCCCCGCCTTGTCACCGGCCACCTCTGTCATGCGCGACCAGAAGTACTCGGTGTGCGAGAGTGTCTCCACCGTACGGCCCGACTTCGACGCTGACAGAAAAAGCGTATGCGCCAAATCGACTGATCGCTCGGCGCGCAGAACCGTATCCGGATCGGTCGCATCGAGCACAATGAATTCTCCACCGTCGGCCGGCCGGTCAAACATCCGCGCGAGTACCGTCGGGCAGAGCGACGACCCTCCCATGCCCAGTAGAATCACATTGGTCAGGCCATCCGCACGCGCCGATTTCGCAAATGCATCGATCTCTTCCACTCTGGGCAACAGCGACGACGCGATGCGCAGCCACCCGAGCCGGTTGGCAATCGATTCGCGTACGGCGGCATCATCGGACCACAGCGAGGGATCGGCCTTGGCCAGGCGTTCAATGAGGCGCTCGATCGAGGAGCGCTCCCACAGTTCATCCCACATGTCATCGATAGAGCCTTGATAGACCGTCTGCATCGTTGGTTCGATCTGTGTCATGATCTCCCTATCTCCGGCGCTGCCGGATCGTCATATCCGTCCATTCGAATAACTATGTTCTACGCCTTCAGGGCGCGAATTGTGGCCGCGTAGTCCGGACTCCCAAAAATCGCCGATCCCGCCACCAGCACATCGGCCCCCGCAGCCACCGCCTCACCGCAGGTGTCCGGATTGATCCCACCGTCCACTTCCAGAAGACAATCCGCTCCGTCATCGTTGATTTGCTTTCGGATGCGGCGGATACGCTGGGTACTCTCGGGGATATACTCCTGCCCCCCGAATCCCGGAAAGACCGACATCACCAGGATCATATCGACGTCTTTGACGTAGGGGAGGACACGCTCGACCGGCATATCGGGATTCAGTGTGAGGGCCACGCGCACATTCATCTCACGCAGGCGGTTGATGAGAGGATACGGATCGGATTCCACCTCGAGATGGAAGGTGATCGAGTCGGAACCATTCTTCACGAAGTCCTCCGCGTACCGTCCCGGCTCACTCAACATCAGGTGGGTATCGAGGTAGGCCCCGGTGATGCGGTTGATATGCCCGACAATTCCCGGGCCGTAGGAGATATTCGGCACGAAATGGCCATCCATGATATCGAGGTGCAGCCAGTCGGCCCCGGCGTCGAGGACACGGTGGATGTCCTCTTCCAGACGGGTGAAATCGGCTGACAGTACAGAGGCGGCAACGAGCGGCATGGTGTCCTTCCTTGGGCGGTTCCGACAGAGTCTCCGGCTCCCGACAGTCCATCAATGTGTGCCCGAAGACGGGTCTCATTCCAGCGGAAATCGGACTCGCCGGGCGGCCGGCGAGGGGGAAAACAGGCATTTCAGAGGGGGACATCCCGTTTCCACCCCTAATTCACCTATGAAAAAAAGTGCGTCTCCGAGGGAGAAAGTCGAATGTTTTTACTTGCGAAGCATTGCGCAGCAATCCATGCTTCCCCCGTAGACGGGCAATTCTCCCTGTATGCGCGGGGTAAGTAACGGGTGACAACGTCGCAGACGAACAACGGTTCCACGAGGGGGGCAGCGCCGATCGGATGAGGCACTGCCGGCATTGCATCGATGACCATACGATCATTCATCATACCGCAGACGAGCGCGATGAAACGTCGTGACGATCTTTGCAGAGGAACACGCCACACGGGTACGGATGACTCGAACACAAACGCAGTGACTCACCATCATTTTTCACTCAGGAGGCACCAATGCCAGTAAAGAAAAAGACGACGCGGAAGACCGCGACGACGAAGAGAAAGCCCGCGCGCAAAACCACCGCGCGGAAGAAAACCACGACGAAGCGCGGCACCACGCGCAAGACCACTGCGCGCAAGACCACCGCGCGCAAGACGACCGGCCGCAAGACGACTGCGCGCAAAGCCACCACCCGCAAGACAACCGCACGGAAAGGCACCGCGCGCAAGACCACCGCACGCAAAGCCACCGGACGGAAGACCACAACACGGACGGCCGCCGGCCGCAAGACAACCACGCGCAAAGCCGCACCGAAACGGACCGCCAAGGCCAAGACCAAACGGAAACCGAATCCCGCGTTCATGAAACCCATGATGCCGTCGGGCGCGCTCTCCGAAGTCATCGGTGCGAAGGCTATGCCGCGGACCGAAGTCACCAAGAAACTGTGGGCGTACATCAAGAAAAACGGTCTGCAGGACGACAAGAAGCGCACCATGATCAACGCCGACGACAAGCTGAAAGCCATC
>WJJR01000192.1 GCA_014729565.1 Candidatus Zixiibacteriota bacterium
CACTCGTCAGCGGTGAAATCGTACCATACAAGTCGTACACGTCGGCGTCGGCAATTGTGATTTCGACGGACAGCGTCGAGATCTCACCGGGGGCCAGAATAGCATTACCAACGTCATCGACCACATAGCTTGCCAATGCGACACTGGGAGCAACCGCCACCGGAACGCGTGACAACGCCTCCGGTAAATCGAGCAGGCCATGTCCGTATTCATTGTCCTCACCGGACGGCCCCAGGTCAGTCGCCGAACTCAGCAAAATCGACTTGATCTGCTCGGGCGTCAGATTCGGATTGATCTGTCGCATCAATGCAACAGTCCCGGCGACAAACGGCGCCGCCATCGATGTGCCGTTCATGGTGCGGTAGGTGTGGCCCTTATACGAGGAGTAGATCGCTACACCGGGCGCGGCCATCTCCGGTTTAACGGAGACCCCGTCGCAGGCCGAGGGGCCGCGACTGGAGAACGACGGGACCGGCAGACCATCGATCGTCGCATCGACGGCGCCCACCGAGAAGCTGCTGGTGGGAGACGTTGCGCGGTCGGCCGGATTGCGAATGCTCATCGAGTTGGGACCTTCGTTGCCGGCGGCAAAGACGCAGACAATGCCCATCGCTTCGACGTTGTCGATTGCATCGAAAAACACCGGGTCGCACGGATTGATGATCTGTTGTGAAATCCCCCACGAGTTACAGACGACATCCGGGACGTCATCGGTGGTTGCCGGATTACCATCGGGATCGACAATCCACTGGAGCGCATCGAGAATGTCGGCAATCGTTGTCGAGAGCGAGTTGCCACGATCGATCACGGCGGCATTGATCCACTCGGCGTCGGGCGCGACACCAATCGTATCCGTATCGGTCCGTCCGACCATAACGCCCATCACGTGGGTACCGTGTCCGTTATTGTCCATCGGCGCGGGAGCGTTGAACGGATCCAACCACGCGGCGCTGGTGTCGCCGTGGATACCGCGCCAACGATTCTGCAATGCGGGATGATCGCCTTCCACGCCGGTATCAATCGATGCGACCAGGCGACCCTTTCCCGTCCATCCATCAGCCCACGCGGCGTTGGCGCCGACGGCCTCGAGATTGGCCATTGTGGCATCCGCAACTGATGTTTCGCCGAGGGCTACCGGTTCGATAAGATCGATGGTAGCGTTATCGGTAATGGCGACAATGTCCGCGCTTTCGGCGAGTTGAACCAATCCCGCTGCGGTGGTCTGCACCTGCACCAGATTGGCAATCCAGAAGCGGCGGACAATGCGCGTCTCGCTGCCAAACCGTCGCGAGACCACTCTCTTTTCAAGGCGCGATTGCGCTTCGGTGGCCCGATGACGCAGGTGATGCGATACTGTGCGGTAGCGTTTGTCCAATGTCCGCGCCGCTGTCGCAAGCCGGTCGGTTGAGTGTGGATCGCCGGCCCCCAGCGAGACGAGAACATCGAACACCGAATCGGCCGGCGCAGTGGTCGATGCGGTCAGGAGACGTTGCGAAAGCTTCTGGGCCGCGTTCGGTGATGCCGCGCCGTGCACAACGGCCGGGATCAACAACAACAGACCCGCCAGCAGTATGGTCATGATAGTCTTCATCTGCTCATGTCTTGAGCAAAGGCGGTGCCGCTGTATGACATTCATGCAACATCCCGATACGTCGAGGGGATTGCGTCTACTATCATAACTATCTGCACGGTGAGGAGTTACAGATTCGGCGGGGAGGCGCTTCCATGGCGATTCGACCGTCACATCATCCCAACCCGGAAACCCATTGCAGAGTGTGCAACCGATTGCCGAGTCTGGTGCGCCACGATCATGTGTGCAAGCCCCATCACATGGGCACCTGCAGACAATATAACACATTTGCCGTCTAAGGGAAGGCCCCGGTCCGCCATGAGGCGGGCCGGGGCAGCAGGAATCGCGATTACACTGGCAGGGAGGGACCTATTTGAGGAGTAGCATTTTGCGTGTTTCGGTAAACTGATTGGTCCTCAAGCGATAGAAGTACACGCCGGAATTGGCGACCTGTCCGGACTGATTCCGACCATCCCAATCGGCCAGGTAGGTTCCCGGTTCGAGGAAGCCGGAGTGCAGGCGCCGCACCGACTGGCCGAGCACATTGAAGATTTCGAGGTTCACGTCCGACGCGCGCGGCAGTGTGAACTCAATCGTGGTCGACGCGTTAAACGGATTCGGACTGTTTTGGGCCAGCGTCCAACCCGTTGGCGCCGAGTGACCGCCCAATTCCATAACGCCGGTCGTGGTTTCGATGGCGGCGCGCATGATCCAGTCGCCTTCCGTGTACTGATTCCAGCCAAAGCTGTTATCACCCCAGTACGACTTGTTCGAGACGGCGGAAATGTCCGTTGCAACACCGGGCAGGTCCGGGTGATCGGGGGACCAGTAGAAGACAACGAAGAAGCCGGCGTAGGTAATCGTCGGACGCTCGTTCTCGGGAATGGTCACATCGGCCCACCCGCTGTACGGGTCCGCCGACGCCACGAACGGTCCGGCAATCACATCTCCGGGACTGCCCGTGGAGTTCTTCTGCACTGTCAGGACAAACGAGGCCGTATCATCAACCAACACCCGCAGATGCGATATCACCGCCGGATAGGATGGCGGCCAAAACGAGACGGCAAACGCATTCCCATCGTAGACATCCGACTCGATCCAGAACTCCTCCGGCAGACCGTCGTCATGCCGCAGTTCTTCCCCGGCATGCACCACAAACGAGAACGGATCCAACGCCGCCTGCGCGGGCAGTGTGCCGGTGTTGTACGCCGGCGCATTGTCGGTTGCGGACAGGTAGTAGGATACCGTGGAACCGGCCGGTTGAGCGGGAAGCACCCCCTGGTAGAGGTCTCCCGCTCGGTTGAGAGTTGCCGATTGATAGTTCACTCCATCGGTTGAGTAGTGCACAGTTGCTTCGTTGATTCCACTTTGATCATTGATCTTGGCAGCGATGGAATACTCCTCGTCCGCAGAGAACGCCATCGAAATCGGAATATGGAGCAGTTCCGGTTCGGTCACATCGGCCCCATAGGTGCGCACAAAGGCACGGAGCACCATGTCGAGGTTGTCCACCGTGGACCACGGGTCGCCGGGTGCGTGATACGTTGTCCGCAACGTACCACCATCATCATCGAAGACCGGATGCGCCGTGGGACTCTCCATGATGCCGACTGCTACGTGGAAATCATCAGCGCCCACGTCGATCGGCTCCGGGAATTCAAGCGGCTGAAAGCTTAGGTCGCCCGCGGCCGTGAATTCAAACGGGCCCGCAATCACACTACCGGGACCGCCGTTGCCGTCATCGGCGTACACGGTTAACGCCATCAACGTCGAGTTCTCGA
>WJJR01000193.1 GCA_014729565.1 Candidatus Zixiibacteriota bacterium
CAACGCCATTGTCGTGCGCGCGTCGGCGACCTCGGAGACCGTCTCGATCATGTCGCGTGATCAGGCGAACATCATCAAGACACAGCCCGAAGTCGCTGTCGACGCCGATGGATCCCCGATTGCCGTCAACGAGATTGTTGTGCTCATCAATATCAACAAGCGCGACAACAACGAACCATCGAACGTCATCATTCGCGGCACGACGGCCGATCCGTTCGCACTGCGTTCCGATATCAAACTCATCGACGGCCGCATGTTTACACCGGGCACCTCCGAGGTCATCGCCGGTAAGTCAGTCGCCGAAAACTTCAAAGGTTGCGGGCTGGGTGAACAGGTGCGCTTCGCGATGCGTGACTGGAAAGTGGTTGGTGTCTTTGACGCCGACGGGGCAGGCTTCGATTCCGAGCTATGGGGCGACGTCGATCAAGTACAGCAAGCGTTTCGCCGGCCGATCTACAGTTCAGTCACCGTACGCCTGACCGACCCGGCCAAACTCTCCGAGCTGAAGAACCGTCTCGAAGCCGATCCCCGTATGACCGTCGATGTCAAAGGTGAACGTCAATACTACGCCGATCAGTCCCGCGCTACCGCTACGTTCATTCGTGTGATCGGTTTGGTCATCAGTATCATCTTTTCGATTGGCGCCGTCATCGGCGCCATGATCACGATGTACGCCGCCGTCGCCAACCGGACGATTGAAATCGGCACCTTACGCGCGCTCGGTTTTTCCCGTGCTCGCATCCTGAGTGTCTTTTTGGTGGAATCGATCTGGCTGGCGCTGCTCGGCGGTCTCCTGGGACTGGTCGCCGCGTCATTCATGTCGTTCGTTCAAGTCTCGACCACCAACTGGGACACGTTCTCCGAGCTGGCCTTCAGCTTCGCCCTGTCACCTGGTATCATCATTGGCACACTGATCTTCTCGGTGCTCATGGGCATTTTCGGCGGCTTCCTTCCGGCGGTCCGTGCATCCAACCTGAGAATCATCGAAGCCCTGCGCGAAGCGTAGAGGGCGTTGCAAGATCTGGTCTCCACCCAGCTAAAGCTGGGTGCTAATAGGCATTGGCTGACCACAACAAAGCCCCCTTCAGCAGGCCTTATGATTTTTACACCGCTCTTCAGAGCGTGTTGAAAAAACCACATCATCGTCGCGTAGGTGCGGCTCTTAGCCGCACCGGTCCGGCTAAGAGCCGGACCTACGCGAGGTTACAATTCATTCGTTTGGTGACTAAGCGTGGTCCGGAAACAAGACACGACCTTTTCAACACGCCCGTCAGAGCGGTGCATCGAGCACAACCCATATCACCAAAAGCCGTTTCAACGGTTTTCGGGGTGGACGTTCGGCTACCGCAATCACCCGGCTGAAACCGGGTGCTACAGTGCACTCCCACCGGGTTGCCCCGATCCAGCCCGCAACGATCAATCCTGAAAACCGAATTCAATTCCCAAAAACACGTCATTCCCTGCGTACTCACCTAATCGCCCCCTGAGGCGGCCAGTCGGACCTCCGGGGCGAGAAGGAGTCGTCATAGAGATCATCACAGAGACCAATAACCGAAGGAGACACCATGCCTACACGTTCAGCAAACGCCCAATGGAATGGCGGGCTTCAGGATGGCAACGGCACCATGAAGATGGCCAGCGGCGCCTACGAAGGACCGTACTCGTTTAAATCACGTTTCGAAGAGGGTGACGGCACCAATCCCGAGGAACTGATCGCCGCCGCCCACGCCGGCTGCTTCTCGATGGCCTTTTCGGCCGCCCTGGGCAAGGAAGGGTTTAACCCGGAAAGCGTGAAGACAGCGGCCAAGGTCCATCTCACCAAGCAGGATGCCGGCTTTGCCATCACCAAGATCGACCTCGTGACCGAAGGCAAAGTCCCCAATATCGACGAAGCCAAGTTCAAAGAGATCGCCGAAGCGGCCAAGGGCGGTTGCCCGGTGTCGAAAGCGCTTGGCGGTGTCCACGAAATCACCGTCGACGCGAAGCTCGTATAGTTCTCTGACGCAGGGGCGACCCGACGGGTCGCCCCTACATGTTGTGAGATTCAGTTTCATTCACCAATGACATCATTCCGCACTAACCAGCCCCAACCACCCACCCCGGATCACATCCGGTACACCACACGGCCATTCCCGCCGTATCGTTTCGTCCCGGGCCACTTCCCACATCCGCGACGCGACCCGAAGGGCCACTCCTACGATCACCCCGAACCATCGCCGCCACCGATCGATCCGCATCGCTGGCACGAATCGGAAACGTACCTCTACGGCATTGATCTGTTCAACTTCGCCTACTGGTGGGAATGCCACGAGGAGCTGGAGTCGCTGTGGCATGCAGTCGGTCACAACTCCGAGATGGGTGTGTTCTTGCAGGGGATCGTTCAGGTGGCGGCCGCCAATCTGCGACGGTTCATGGAGCCGGACAATCCGGATGCCGGTGTCAGCCTCATGCAAAAGGGACTCGAGAAACTTCAGGACTATTCGGGAGTTTATCTGGGCGTGGATGTCGAACGATTCCGCAGAATGACGGAGGACTACTTCGGCAACACTACGCATACACCTCCAACAATCACGCTGATCGACATTGAACAGCGCAGGCAAACAGACCATGCCGAATACTGATCCGCACAACTGGGGCCTGTGTGCATCGTGCCGTCACGCGCAAACCATCACCACACCCAAAGACTCCGTCTTCGTACAGTGCGGTCTGTCGTTCAGTGATGACCGCTTCCCCAAGTATCCGGAAACGCCGGTGCTGCGTTGCCGTGGCTACACACAACAATCATCAGAATTGAATTGATCGGCTACAAAATGGAGCAACCCCACGTGGGGTGCCACTTCTGGTTCTCAGACAAATCGTTCAGGACCATTTAGATTTCCGGGACCGGCGCGCCGAACGTTGCCCATTCTTCTTTGGCCGGTCCAAACACGCCGGGAACTTTGAGTCCCGCCTGACGCATCAGCACCGTCAACTGCCCGCGATGATGCACCTCGTGGACAATAATGATCAACAGCGTCAACCCGCGTGCCCAGGTCTCACCGTACAACTCATCGGTTTGCTGAAGTGTCTCATCCGACCACTTGCCGGTCACTTCCCTGAGAAACGCCGCCGCGGTGTCTGCATACGATTTGCGAATGGCCGCCGCGTCGGTGGGCGGCGGTGTCTTGTCATCCGGACCACTCACCTGGAGCCCGGTCAAAGCCATCATTTCCGGAATGGTCTGCACAATGTGCCAGGCGATGCGTCCAACCGTCCGATGGCCGTCGGCCACCGATTGGCTCAGTGACTCGTCGGTCAGCGCATCGAGAATCTTCAGGGTGTCGCCTTGTGTCTGCTCCCAGGTTCGCTTGAAATCATCGATCGTGCGAAACATGGCCGTGTCTCCTTATAAATGTGAAAGTCGTTCCGATTTGCCGAGCGCACCCCACTCAGCACCGATGGACCCAACTTGGCATTCGCTTGGGTCTACTCTATATGAGTTTGCACAAACCGGCAATCATCTCTCGGCATGAAGATTGTCAAAAGTGATCGGGTTGACGCTTAGACTCCATCGAAA
>WJJR01000194.1 GCA_014729565.1 Candidatus Zixiibacteriota bacterium
ACCGGTGCGGCTAAGAGCCGCACCTACGCGAGGTTATGATTGTCTCATTCAGTGACATCATCTGGTCTGGAGTCAACACACGACTTTTTCAACAGGCCCTTGAGCCAGGTGACAGAGACCCAATTATCGCACCAAAACCGTTTCAACGGTTTTCCCATGGCCTTATCTTCGTAGCACCCGGCACCAGCCGGGTGCTACTGTTAAGAGATGCGCTGTGCCACAACGCTCACTGACCACCGCTGGGAGCAACCGATGCCGAACGCTCGCAGACTTTGCTCATGGATGGCCGTCTGTTTGGTGACACTCCTGAACTCGGCCATCATCACACACGCCCAGGACTTCGCCACCGTCGCCGAAAGGACCGACTATCGCCTGACCGCAACGTACGACGAGACCGTCGACTACGCTGAGCGTCTCGCGGAGGCATCGGAATGGGTTCATCTCGATACCTTCGGTGTCACCCAGCAGGAACGCGAGATGATTGTCCTGATCGTGTCGAACGATCGCGCCTTCACCCCGGCCGAGGCGGTCGCGACCGGCAAAGTGAAGGTGTTGGTGCAAAACGGCATCCATTCCGGTGAAATCTGCGGTAAAGAGGCGAGCTTTGCGCTGATTCGTGACATGGTCATCACGCGCGAGAAAGACCATCTGCTCGACCAGATGATCTTAATCGACATCCCGATTTTCAGTGTCGATGCACATGAGAACAACTCGTGGGATACCCGTGCCAACCAGTACGGTCCGGAGAACGCCGGCTTCCGCGCCACCGCACAGGGCTATAATCTAAACCGTGATTTCCTCAAAGCCGACGCGGTTGAAATGCAGGCATGGTTACGCCTCTGGCAGAAGTGGCAGCCCCACTTCCTCATTGATGATCATGTCACCGACGGTGTCGACTGGCAGTACGAAATCCTCTACACCCTGCCGTGGCATCTGAGCGCCGCACCGAGCATTCAAAACTGGACCCTGTCGACATTCGATCCCGATCTCAAGCGCCGCATTGGCGAAACCGAATTCAAAATGTTTCCCTATGCCTGGCCGGTCGGCGAAACCTACGAAGCCGGGGTGTCAACGTACGTTCCTTCACCCCGCTACTCCACCGGGTACGCCGCACTCTGGAACCGTCCGGGAATGCTTGTCGAGATTCACTCACTCAAAGACTTCAAGACGCGTGTCTTGTCGAATTATGCGTTACTCGAAGCCGTCTTCGCCAGTTTGAACGATCATTCCGAATCGCTCATCGCGGCCGTCGAAAAGGCCGAAGCGGAAACCGTTCAGGGGCTGACCGAACCGTATCCGATCTCGTTTAAGCGTGACGGCGACTCGACAATGGTTGACATCCATGGATACGAAATGGAGGTGATCGAAAGCGATGTCAGCGGCGGGACATACGTGACGTATGATCGCGACAAACCAAAGACGTATCGGGTGCCGTTTTACAGCACCTTCGAGCTTAATCAGACGATCACCCCACCCCGCGCCTATCTTATCCCGCAGGAATGGATCGACCAGATTGCGCGGCTGGCCCTGCACGATGTCCAACTTGATGAATTGACATCGCCGCTCACGGCCACTGTCGAGCAGTACCATCTCGACAGCGTTGAATGGAGCCTGGATCCCTACGAAGGCCACTTCCGCACACGCTTCCAGAGCACCAAGCACGAGACCACCATGACCTTCCCGACCGGCACCGTTGTGGTCGACATGCATCAGCCAGCGGCCAAAGTGGCCATGCATGCCCTCGAACCCGATGCGCGGGACTCGTTTGTCCGCTGGGGGTTGTGGCATACGATCTTCGAGCGTAAGGAGTACATCGAGGCCTACACCATCGATCCAATGGCCGAGGAGATGCTGGCCGGCAGCCGGTCCCTGCGCGCTGAATTTGAGGCGCTGCTCGACGCTGACACGGCTTTTGCCAATAGTCCCTGGGCGCGACGGATGTTCTTCTACGAACGCAGCCCCCAGTTCGAGCCGCAGATCGGGCTGTATCCGGTGGTGCGTCTCATGGGGGATCTCCCGGAGACCGCCCCCCATCGCCCCAGACAACCCCAATGACCGGCCTATTCCAATCGCGATTTTGACCGATCATTGACTAGGTAAGCGAAACCGGGGCAGCGACATCCGTGTTGAATGGTAGGATAGTCATAGGGATGAGGTTCACGACGCGCAGTTCCGGTGCGTACATGCGGGCTGAGACGATCTGATTGCCAGGGGGATGAGCAATTGCAGCACCAGGAACGATCAAACGACTGTGATGAAAGGATCAATTCGCTCGGATTGGTACAAATAGATACCCTTGTCAGACAGGATGCTCCGTAGGGGCGCACGGATGTGCGCCCGCCCGGCAACGCGGACGCCGCAGATGGCCCGCGCCATCGACCATGCCGAATGATGATTTAGGAGACTAACGGATGAGAGCTCTTCGTACGATAGAAGTTCAACCCGAACTACCGGACCGGCTGTCCGGACTCTTGGAATTGGCCTACGATTTCTGGTGGTGTTGGCAGCCCGATGTCATCCAGTTGTTCCGCCGCATGGATCCCGAACTCTGGGACCGCACCAACCACAACCCCGTGCTCATGCTCGGTTCGATGCAGCAGGACCGCTTCGTCCAGATGAACAGCGATGAAGGCTTTATTGCACAGCTCGACCGGCTGGTGGAACGGCTACGGAGCTACCACAAAGAGCAGGCCTGGTTTGCCAAAACTCACGGAGCAACCGACCAGCCCAAAATCGCCTACTTCTCGGCCGAATACGGGCTCGATGAATGTCTGGCGATCTACTCCGGTGGCCTCGGAATTCTGGCCGGTGACCACCTGAAATCCGCCAGCGAGTTGGGCATTCCGCTGATCGGTGTCGGCTTGCTGTATCAGAAGGGGTATTTCAAACAGTACCTCAATCCCGACGGTTGGCAGCAGGAAACCTATCCGATCAACGACTTCTTCAATTTGCCGCTAAATCTCGTGCATGGCGCCGACGGGAAACCGCTGCGCGTCTCGATGGAATTCCCCGGACGCCAGGTGCATGCACAAGTGTGGCAGGTGCGTGTCGGGCGCATTCGCCTGATGTTGCTCGACACCAACATCGCCGAAAACGCGCCACCCGATCGTGCCATCACCGATGAACTGTACGGTGGCGACAAGGTCCACCGTCTGCAGCAGGAAATCGTACTCGGCATCGGCGGCATGCGCATGCTGATGGCGTTGGGGTGGGATTGTCTCGCCACCCATCTCAATGAAGGACACAGTGCCTTCTGCACTCTCGAACGCGTGCGTGTGTTGGTCAATGAGCGAAAACTGCCGCTGTGCCAGGCATTCGAACTGATTCGTAAGAGCACGGTCTTTACGACTCATACACCGGTTCCGGCGGGCATCGACGAATTCCCCGAGCCGCTGATGCGCGAGTATTTCGCCAATTACGCACGCGCACTGGGGATGACCTGGCATGATTTCATGGCGCTCGGCCGTCTCACCGAATCCGACGGTACGCATTCGTTCAACATGGCGCGGCTGGCATTGAACCTGTCGTACCGCACGAACGGGGTGTCGAAGCTGCACGGTGAGGTGTCGCGCCGCATGTGGCATTACGGCTGGCCCGATCTGCCGCTCGAGGAGACGCCAATTGCATCGGTGACGAACGGTATTCATTCGCGCTCGTGGCTGTCGTACGAAATGTCCGAACTGTTCGACCGTTACCTCGGCCCGGCGTGGGTGAACAAACCCGCTGATCAGACTATCTGGGAACGCGTCAACGATATCCCCGATGAAGAACTCTGGCGCACGCATGAACGCCGTCGCGAACGACTGGTCGCATTTGCCCGTCGACGGTTACGGGTCCAACTGAAAGCGCGCGGCGCTACCGAGCATGAAGTCCGTCAGGCAGCCGAGGTGCTCGATCCGACAACGTTGACCATCGGCTTTGCCCGCCGTTTCGCCACTTACAAACGCGCGACATTGCTGTTCCGCAATCACGAACGCCTGGCGGGGATATTGAGCAATCCCCAGCAGCCGATCCAGATCATCATTGCCGGCAAAGCGCACCCGCAGGATCACGAAGGCAAGGAACTGATCAAAGAAATCATCCACTTCGCCAGCAACGATCCGGCGCGCCGTCATGTTGTGTTCCTCGAAAACTACGATATGAACATCGCGCGGCAATTGGTGCAGGGCGTCGACTTGTGGCTGAACACACCGCGCCGTCCGATGGAAGCGTGCGGCACCAGCGGCATGAAAGTGGTCTTCAACGGTGGCCTCAACCTGAGCATCCTCGACGGGTGGTGGGCCGAGATCTTCAATCGCGAAGTCGGCTGGTCCATCGGTTCCGGTGAGGATTATACCGACTGGGCGTTACAGGATCAGGTCGAAGCGAACATGCTGTACCATCTCCTTGAAGATGAAGTCGCACCGCTGTTCTATGATCGCGGCGCCGATGGTCTGCCGCGCGGCTGGATCGCCAAAATGCGCAGCTCGATGCGCATGATCTGTCCGGAGATGAACGCCAACCGCATGGTGCGCGAATACACCGAACGGTTTTATCTCCCGGCAATTGCCGATGCCGAATCACTGACCAGGAACACCGATATGCTGACGACGTATTGCGATTGGCGTGGCGAAGTTGTCAAGAACTGGAACAGTGTCGCCATCACCGGTGTCGAATCGCTGTCGGATGGACGTGTCCGTGTCGGCCAACCAATTCGTGTGAAAGCCACAGTGAATCTGGGATCGTTGAAGCCCGAAGATGTCGCCGTGCAATTGTACATCGGTCCGCTCGATCCGAATCGTGAATTTGTCGAAGCGCACACGATTCGTATGAGCCAGGTCGATACGACCGAGAACGGCTGGTGGCAATTCGTCGGCGAAACCACAAGCCCGCGCAGTGGCCGTTTCGGATATTCGGTCCGTGTCCTCCCCGCCCACGAAATGATGACCCACCCGTTCGAGCTGCGCTTAGTCCGCTGGCCCGCGGCACAGTTGGCGGAGCACACGTAAGCGTACGGTATGGGGGGAGCGAGCCTCTCCTGCTCTGCGAAGTCGCTACGTAGCACGAGCTG
>WJJR01000195.1 GCA_014729565.1 Candidatus Zixiibacteriota bacterium
AAGCGTCTCGGCCAAGCGGCACGGGCACTTCGGTTGACTCAGTGTAAACGAGGCGCCCGTACTACATCGCGTGTTCAATCGGAAGATAGTTCTGACAATCGCTATAGGTGCTGACGATCAGGAGCCCGGCGCATAAGCGGTATAGTGAATGGATAAGGCCATAGACGCGCCGTGATCCTGACCTACAGGTTAGGCATGGTGGGTGCAGAGCACCCACCCTACATTATCCGCCAACATCCGGTTCTTCGTCGAATTCGCGGACGGACTTTTTGGTCGATACGGTGATGCGCTCGCTTTCGGTGAGGAGGCTCGCGATGCGTTCGCGCGTGTGCGTGTCGAACAGGTCGGTTTGTAGTGCTTTGGGGAGTTTAAAACGGGACAGATCGGACACGTCGTCCCATTTGCCGGAGGCCTTGACGATCGCTTCGAGATTCAACCGTTCCGGTGATTTCGAGGGCGGGACGGAGAGTTCCTTACGTCGGGTCACGTTGATGCTCCAGCCGTGACCGTAAATGCGTGTGAGATCCTGTTGTTGCGCGAACTCGACGATGCGCTCGCGCGCTTCATCCTGCCTGGCTTTGGCATCGTCGGCGCGCTGCTTGGCGGCGATGAATTCATCGACCAGACGAACGCCGTCGTCGGCATCGAATTGTTCCTTCGAGAGCACCGACGTGGACACCTGGTGCCGTTTGGCGGGGCACAGTTCGTAAAACTCACACCAGTCGCACAACATCGATTCGTGCGGCGCAAAGTCGTGGCGTTCGGTGGCGTAGCCGATTTGGTCGATGAGGTTGATCGTTTCCTTCCGCAAATCGTCGAGCGATTCACGTGTGCGCATCGAGATGAGCTTCCGGTTGGAGCGCATGTAGTGCCAGATCAGCCGCACCGATGTCGTGTCGGGCCAGCGTTCCTCGATGCCGATCTGGTAAAGCGCCAACTGCCGTTCGCGGTTAATCTCGTCTTGTGACGGCAAACGCTTCGACGTTTTGTAATCGTGGATTTCGGTGACCCCGTCATCGGCCAGTTGCAATCGGTCGATAAACCCCTGCAGCTTGTATTCGCCCGAACCGTCCAGATCGACAACGATGCGCTCTTCCAATCCGAGAACTCGTCCTTCGGAAAACGGGAAATGGGCGACGAAGTAGTCCTGCAGGCAGCGCCGGCCGACATTGCGGTAATCGTCGCCGGTCAGGCTCTTGTTGACGATCAGGATGTTGTCGTTCCAGTTCTTAACCCAGAAATCGTCGTAGAAATCGCGAATCTCCTCCCACTTCGGCACCCGCTCCATCATCACCATCTGGTAGAGGTGTTCCAGCGCGTTGTGGGCGGCGGTCCCCATGAACGCTTCAACCGAATCGCGGCGTTCGATATCGGGCTTTTCGATGTACTGGAACGCGAATTTCCGCGCACAGTTTTCGTAGGTCTTCAGGCGGCTGTGTGAGAACATCATATCGCTGGCGGTCCTCCCTTCATCCCTATCGATACGGTCACAGGCGGCGTTTGGGCAATCAGCTTTTGGGACGAATTTGGGGGGGCATGGGAGGGCAAGGCTCCCACCGAGCACTGTTTTCGAGGGTTTGCGGACACGTGCTCGCCAGGAGGCTCGCCTTCCCAAAACGATCTGAGGATTCCGGGCACAATTGACAGATTCCTGCGGTTTCGTACATTATAGCTGGAGATGTATCCGCCCGATCTTCTCCAGTGAGAGTCTTATGCGACGATTTCCCCTATTGACCATACTGGTGTGTGTCCTGGCCACTCTGCACGCAACACCCCAATCCGCTTCGGCACGATCTGCCCCGGTTGATCGCCCTGACGGCGAGTATGTCATTCCGGCGGGTGTGGCCGCTGCGGAGACATCGCCGCTCTTCCGGACACACGAGAACAGCCAAGTCCGAACGGCGGTCACGAACTGGGGCGTGATCGGCAACTGGTCGCTGGATCTGATCGATTCCAGTACGCTGGGCACATCGGACACGCTGCCGGCGCCGTCATTTGAATCGCCGCCGGGATCAGGGATCAACTACCTGTTTGAGGCCGGGCTGTGGATCGGTGGTATCGTTGCTGGAGACACGCTGGTCTCCACAGCCAATATGGACTGGCCACCTCGCAATGAGCTGCGTCCGCCACTCTCTTCACCCCCGGTTTTCACGGATACACTCGGGGATGAAGAGTTTCGCTCGGTCATGTTCGACACATTGACCGACCCGGGCATCGTGGATGACGATGACATTGACGGCATCCACCGTCCATTACCGATTCGCGTCGAACTTGTCACGCGGCTGGTGGATGAGCCTGCCTTTGGCCAGGGCTTAATCGTCGAGGCTACGATAACGAACATCGGCTCAGAGTCGATCGATGATTTCTGGGTAGGCTGGCATACCGATGCCGACGTGGGACTGTATTCCAATTCCAATCGTTGGCGCGATGACATCTCCGGCTTCCGCGACACAACGGTCGCAATTGACGGCAACGCCTACGACATTGCTGCGGCCTGGAGCGCCGACAACGACGGCGATCCGGACTCGACCACCCTGCTGTTCACCGACAACTCTCCGACCAGGCTGCTCGGTGTCATGCATCTGGGCAGTACTCCCGCCCTGCCGATGGCGTCGTTCAACTGGTGGCAGCTCGCCTTTGTGCAAGCGTACGACTGGGGACCGTCACGTGACCCCGCCAACACGAACAGTGACGGCGGATTTGGCCGGATGGAGGGTGATGCGGCGCGCTATGACCGCATGGCCAACGGTGAGATCGATTACGATCAAGTCTACTCTGCTTTGGACTTCACGGCCGACGGTTGGATTCCGCCGACCGAGGCCAGCATCGCGACCGACATTGCCAACGGCGCCGACACACGCTTTCTACTAACGCGCGGCGCTATCGACCTGGCTCCGGGCGAGGCAATCACGACAGCGTGGGCCTTTGCGCTGGGTTATAGCTTCCACACCGATCCGCTGAATTTCACGGATCAATTCGATGCGGACAATCCGGATGCATACATTGCCGGGCTGAACTTCGCACCGTTCGACACGGCCATGGGCCGCCTGATTGCCCTGTGGGCAACCGATTTCAACGCCTCACCCGTGGGGCCGCCACGTGATGTGCACATTGAGTCGTGGAATGATTCGATTGCAACGGTGGCCTGGCGTCTGAAGGCAACCGAACGGCTTGCCGGGTACAATATTTACCGATCGCTTGACCCCCTCACGTTTTCCGATCCACCTGTCGCGATGTTGAGCCGTTCCGACGATGACTTCACCGACGTTGGTCTATCCGAAACGTCGCGCTACTTCTACGTAGTTCGATCGGTTGACAGCATGGGGCGCGAAGGCATCGCATCGCCGCCGGTGGATGTGATTCCCAATCGACCGATGAAACCGTTGCTGCTGTCGGCGGAACGCGGCAATGGGGCCGTTCATTTATCCTGGGTGCCTCCGTCTGAGACCGACGTTGTTGCCCATCGGATTTACCGCAGTGAAGACGGTCAGAATTGGCAGATAGTAGGCACGACGTATGCTGACGGCTCGGCGACTGACGGGACCGCGCAGAATGCAACACCGTATCAGTATCGCATTGGGGCGGTCACCGCACTGAAAACCGAGAGTTTCCCCAGCAATTCTGTGCTGGGCGTGGCCTTCTCATTTGCCGGCGATCCGTTGGTTATCGATCACACGTTGTCCGGGCCGACATCGTTGACGGATAAGGATTCGGTTGCGGCGGTGTGGCAGCGGATCACCGACGGCATCATGGCCGAGTATCGCAATGCCGATCCATTGACAACCGCACCGTTCGAGCTCGATGTGTACAACACACATCCCGCGGCAATCATTGTTGCCGACGGCCGGCAGGCGCCGCAAGCGAGTGCGAAGGAGCAATCGGATATTTACATGTACGGTGACGGTGTGTCGATCTGGACCGGACGCGACCTCTTTAATGAGAATCTCGTGAACGATGATTTTGTGTTCTTTAATCCCGGTGACTTCGCTTACGACAACTTTGGTATCACCGGCGCGTACTATCCCCGTGTTTTGCGTTCGCATCCGACGCGTCCCAATGCCGAGTTCATCGGCGCGCGTTCAACAGTCGTTGGACTCCCGTCACTGAGCGTCGATTCGTCGCGCACAGACTGGGGATTGAATCCGGCGTTGCCGTCGGCGGGAAACGCCGTGCCGTTTGTGGGATACTTCCTGGTCGATACAGCACGTGCAGAGATCATTTATCGTTATGTTTCGCGTGACAGCACGACGTCTGACCTGCACAATCAAGCGGTCGGTGTCGTCTCCAAGGTTCCCGGTGTTCACGGCGCCGCGCTCAGTGTCCCGCTGTCATACATCGAAGATGCCGAATCGGCGGCGGCGATCAATGCGCTGCTGGTACGTCTCGGGTGGATCGGCGACATGCCCGGCGATCTCGACGGCGACGGTGCACTCACGTCAGTCGATCTCAGTATCATGATCGATTATCTCTTCCGTGGCGGATCGGTGACCAATATCAACAACGTGGATGTCAACGGCGACTGTAGTGTCAACTTGGTCGACGTTGTCGTGTTGGTCGATGCCTTGTTCTTCAACGGTGGGCCGCTGCAGGCGGGGTGTGTAGCTCCTTAGCAGTCTCTTGGACTGCCGAGCCCTGGCTCGGCGTGGGTGATTTCGCTACGGAGCCCCGAGCCCCGGCTCGGGCGAGTATCTTCATAAGCACCACACCAACGTAGAATGAGCCTCAGGGTCAGTTCACACTGGTCCCTTGCAGGTATGTCTTCGACGCCGGGCGGGCGCACTGCCGTGCGCCCCCTACGTTTCCGCTCTGTCCGATATTCACAAAGGGGTGACGTTGAGGTAGGATGATCGGTCTGATTTCTTCCCCGAGCAGGGGCTCGGGGCTCCGGTTTGTCGTACGCCGAGCCAGGGCTTGGCGGTCCGTTTGATTGATCGTTTCATTGCCGGCATTGCAGTGCGCTCACTGACCAAGGGGCGTGTTGAAAAACCCATCGGCTCCTCGCGTAGGTCCGGCTCTTAGCCGGACCGGTGCGGCTAAGAGCCGCACCTACGCGAGGTTATGAGTGTCGCATTCAGTGACATCATCTTGTCCGGAGTCAACACACAACTTTTTCAACAGGCCCCAAGGTCAGTGGCACACATGTCTCAACCCAACAATAGAAAAACCGGCGGGTGATGCGGCCCGCCGGTTGTTCTGCTACTCCTGTGAATGAGTATGGGGGTGCTACTTATTCTTCCTCGAACGAGATCTTGATCGTCTTGCTGATGCCACCGTAGTTCGGATCCAGGTCCTCCATCGTGATGAAGGCACTCGACACCAACTGATTGGTCGTGCCGGTGAACTTGAATCCCGACGCCACACCGTACGAGTCGGTGTACTGCGGCGATCCGGTGATCGTACCACCCGACGGATCGGTTGTCACCTCGATCAGATGGCCACCGAGCGGGTTGCCCCAACGATCTTTGATCTTGATGTTGACCGGGACCGTGATGCCGTACGACATGCTTGTCGGCACGTCAATGATCGAATTATCCCCGAAGGCGGCACCGGTCAGCAGCACGATCTGGGCCGTACCATTGAATCCGAAATAGCCGCCAGCGCGTGCTTTGATGACGTCAATAGCGCCCACGCCGCTGTCCGGAATCGTGTATTCGTAATCGCGATCCAAAGTTGGTGCGAAGTAATTCTGCGCATAGATCGATGAGTGACACCCGTCGTTGAGCAAGCCGCCACCGATTTGTCCGTACAACGCGTCGACTTCGATCGGCGTGTCGGAATCCATGAAGACACCGTTGACGTCGAGCACCTGGATGACCACTTCGCCTTTGCTCTTGCCGTCGGCGTACAGCGTATCCGGCCACTGGAGGTATGTACCGGACGCCGCCGGTCCGGATTCGATGAAAACGCTTGTATCGGCAACCGTACCGCCGGACGTCTCGCACCAATACCAGACGTAGCCGTCGTTTTTCGGCGCGCCGCTGTGCCACCACGTTTCGGCAACACCACGGAAAGTCACGGCCGCCTGCGTGTGCGATTCACCCTCGATCAAACCCTGCTCGGTTCCGAACCAGAGCTGAGTCGAGTCGGCGACTTCATTGCCCCACTGATCGAGTACAACCGCAGTGATGCGATTCAGATGATTGACCAACTCCCAGGACGGGACATTGCAATCCTCCGCACCAACCGACACGAATGCCGGCGGACCGCTGCGGATGGTGACTTGAGTCGCGGCGGATACAACCGCTCCGGAGCGTGCGCGCAAACGAATCGTTCCAGACACCGAACCCGAGTTCAACGTCACCGACGCCATGCCGAGCGAGTTCGTCATAACCGTCACGGGACCAATCGGGTCGCCGTCGATCGACTCGCCGCCGCCGGGGCCGGACGTGATGTTGAAATCAATCGGCAGACCTTCCGGCGCCGGATTGCCGTGCGCATCGAAGGCCTGTGCCGTAATCTTGGCCCACTCGATGCCACCCGTTCCGCGCACCTGGACCTCCTGCCACTCGGGTGTGAGGGCGATCGTGTTGATCGAATCGTTGGAGGTCAGGGAGAGCGACACGTCCTGGGTGAGATGTGATCCCGGCTCGCCCATCGTCGCCTTGATGTAGACCAAACCGGCATTCACACCCGCGGTGTAGCTGGTGCTCGCCTGACCGTTACTCGTATACACGTTGTTTTGGATATTGCCGATCGGATCCCAGAGATCATCACCGTCGGTGTCATACACGAGCGAATCGATATTGGCGGTCCAGAATCCGTCGCCGTTGATGTCGACGAACTTTTCACCCGCGGTGAACTTCACGAGAGTGGAGTCAGGCATCGGATCACCCTGAGCGTTGTAGACCTTTGCGGTCACGGTCGCCTGGGACAGTCCATCGGCCTGCAACAGTCCGGGTGTGATGGTCACCACGATCTGTCCATCCCCGGTCGTTACGCCACCGCCCTCAATGGTGAGATTGACGTTCAGCGCGTCCTCGGCCCCCTCGGCCCGCGCGCTGATGGTCACGGCGCCGCTTTGGGTGGCGGTAAACGTCGTTGCCGCAATGCCGTTGTCATCGGTCTCCAACACACTCGCCTGGAATGAGCCCCGGACATTCGGCTCAGCTACCAGGTAGACGGTCCGATTTGCCAGCGCCTCGCCGCTTTCATTGGTTATCAGCACTTCCACAACAGCGACATCTCCCTCTTCGATGAGGGACGGGGACACCGAGACATCCCGGACAACTACCGTGTTGTCGGTGCTGACGGGGCCGCTACAGGCGCCGACGGCGAGCAGCGCGAGGCCGCAACCCAATGCGCTGACCCATCGCAACGTGCGAGCCCTGCTGGTTCTGAGCATGTCACCACTCCTTTTGTAGATTCTCCAACCGAGACCAATATTTGCGAAACCCATGTACCAGATCGTCTTGCACGGCCACGCCCGCCGTCTACAAGTCGCCCGGATACCCCCCAGTTGAGGGGTTTCTTATGCATGTATCGACCCTGTCGGGAGCGATCTTAACCTTAAGCAGATCAGGAAAATCAGTGTTAAATCGGGTGGGCTCACCGAAGGAGTTGTTGCCCTGCCTTTGGGGGGTCGCTATCTTTCCGGACTGAAATTGCCCTATTTTACATTTCAGGATGTCAATGCGCTAACGTAGAGAGCCTCAACCACTACCACTCGAGACCCGACTGAAAGCGGAGGGAAAATGTCAAAAGTCTATGGCGTCGTTTTGGCGGTTGGATGCCTGTGTTTGGCCGGCGTTGTCGCCGGATCATCAGCCACAGCAGCGGTGCCCGGTCAGATGAACTTCCAGGGCATCCTGCTCGATGATGACCTGGGCACGGTCGTCGACAGCACATATCTGATCCGGTTCACTATCTATGATGATTCAACCGGCGGCGCCGCACTCTGGACCGAGGACCAGACGGTGGCCACTGAGAACGGGCTGTTCAATACGTTCTTTGGAATCAACAATCCGGTGCCGGGATCGATCTTTGATGGCATCGATCGCTGGCTGGAGATCGAATTGATCGGTGTTGGCGTGTACGAACCTCGCAATCCGATCGGGACGGTCGCGTATGCCTATCGCGTTGAGTCGGTCAATGGCGCCACCGGAGGCGACATCTACGGTGACATCACGCTGCACAGTACACTGACCGTCGGCGATTTGGATGGCAACGCGGGCGTACTGCAACTGACCGATGGCGATTCGGTTACGCTCATCATTGACGGGACCGAGGACTTTGTGATCATGCCCGACAGCAGCATTCCGGCAACCGACATTATCAATGAAACCGGTATTGCCGCCGATTTCGAATCCGCCGAGCAGACTCTGGCGCAGGGCGCCACCGACATGTCGGATCTGGCGACGGTGACGATTACGATCCCGACTGACGGTTACCTTGTGGTCCAGGGGCGCTGTGTGTTCCGTGCGGAAAGTTACTTCTGGCAGAATGTGGTACGCGTCCAGATCGATGAGACTGCGGGCGGACCGCTCGATGTGACGCACTATTCGGAAGCGGGCGCTTACCTGGGCGATGACATTGAACCCGATTCCCGGACATCGTCTCTGTTCAACCTGACGCGGACCCTCTACACCGACCGGGTGTATTACAAGGAAGCCGGTACCTATACCTTCCGTCTGGAGGGCCGTGCACACGAGAACAACCCCGGCGGCGCGATCAGCACGATTCACAACGCGTTCGTCACCGCGACGTTCCACCCAACATCGTATGGGCCGGTGGAAACGACGGTGAGTGCCGGGGACGCCTCACAGTTCGATGAGGCGACGCTGATTCCGTTGTCGGCCGAACTGATTGGAACCAACGCCGTCTCCGGGTATTCGGTTGACCTGCGTGAACTGGAACTGCGATCTGCCCGTCTGCAAGCCGAACTCGAACGCACGCGCCGCGAATTGGCCGAAGCGCGGCTGCGTCAACAAGCCAACCAACAGTAGCGACGATACAGGAGATTCTACGATGCGAACTTACTCCAACGTACCCGTCGGATTGGCCGTGGCGTTCGTGCTGTTGCTTGGTTTGCTCCATAGTGAAAGTCGCGCCGGCATTCGTATGGACGGGACGGAATTTCAATCGGGCAGCCAGGCATCAAAGCTGGACGCAAGCACCCGAGCGGCATCACCGACGATTTCGATCCCCCCCAATCGACTGGTCTACACCTTCGGCCAGGCGATATTGGCAAAAGGCGAGATCACCAATGCGGCGACCGGCGAGGCGGTGAAGATTGGCCTCGGCTATGATTTCAACGCCCAGAACACGACGTTCTGGGGGTGTACGTGCCCCAATCAGGGGACCGTCGTGACCGACGCCGAGGACGATGCCGTGAACATTTCCAATGCGATCAACGCGTTGTTCTACAACGGACCCAACCCGCACGATCCGTTGTGTCCAGTCTTTCGGATTGATGCCGATTGTGACGGATTTACGACGGCGGCCGATTTGTCGATCCTGATCAACCAGGTATTCTTCAATGGTCCGGCGCCGTGTGAGCCGTGTACAACTGAATAGCTGTAGCGCTTCTATAGAAAGAGCGGGTGTGCTGTCAAGGCAGCGCACCCGTTTGTTTTGTGGGGGGCTCTATGAGTGGACGAAATGGACTTAGTGAACTCAGTAGACTGACATCCACTAGGATATGAGTTCGGCTTCCTCCGCTTTATCCTCTGATTCGGCTTCTGTGCGATCGGCTTTCCGGAAGGTGAATTCAGTTCCGTCGTGATCGACTTCGATCGCATCACCGTCCTCGAATTCCCCGCGCAGGATGGCCGCGGCCAGTCTATGGGCCAACTGCTTTTGGATCAGGCGGCGCAATGGGCGCGCACCGTAGACCGGATCGTAGCCGATTTGCGCGAGCGCATCTTTGGCGGTGTCGGTCAGTGTTGCACTGATGCCCTGCTCGGCCAGGCGCTGCTGCAACGCTGTGAACTGCAGTTCGGCGATCTGCTTGATCGCATCGGGGCCGAGCGGGTTAAACACCACGATTTCATCGATGCGGTTGAGAAACTCCGGCCGCACCGATTGCCGCAGCGCTTCGAGCGCACCCTCGCGGATGGCAGCACGGCGTGACTCTTCGATGACGCTATCGACTGCCGCACGCGCAATCGCGTCGGCGCCGAGATTGGACGTCATCACCAGAATCGCGTTTTCAAACGACACCGTACGTCCCTTGTTGTCGGTGAGACGGCCATCGTCGAGGACCTGCAACAAGATGTTGAAGACCTCGGGATGCGCCTTTTCGAGTTCATCGAAGAGGATCACCGAGTACGGACGACGCCGGACCGCTTCGGTCAACTGGCCGCCTTCATCGTAGCCGACATATCCCGGCGGCGCGCCGACGAGACGCGAGACCGAGTGTTTCTCGGAGTATTCCGACATGTCGATGCGCACCATCGCATCTTCGGATCCAAAGAGTGTCGCCGCGAGCGTCTTGGCCAACTCGGTCTTCCCGACACCGGTCGGCCCGAGAAAGATGAACGAGCCGCGCGGACGGTGCGGTTCATGCAGTCCGGCGCGCGCGGCGCGGACGACGCCGGCCACCGCATCGACGGCTTCGTTCTGCCCGACGACGCGGGCCGTGAGTTCATCTTCGAGATGCACCAGCCGCTGGATTTCGCTCTCGGAGAGCCGTTCGACCGGAATGCCGGTCCACCGTGCGACGATGCCCGCGATATCCTCGGGATCGACTTCCTCTTTGAGCATGCGGGTTTCTTGTTGCAATTCGCTCAGACGCACGTTTTCGATTTTGATCAGGCGCTCCTGATCGGGAATCTCCTGGTAGCGGATGCGTGCGGCTTCTTCGTAGTCGCCGCGACGTGAGGCGTTGTCCATTTCGACTTTGGCCTTTTCAATCGCCTCTTTGGCGCCGCGAATCTTCATGACCGCATCTTTCTCCGCCTGCCAATGTTGTTCGAGTGTGGCGCGTTCGGCATTGAGCGATTCGAGCCGTTCTTCGATTGGTTTCAGCCGTTCCGCCGCATCCTTTTCGCGACGGACCGCCTCGCGCTCGATTTCGAGTTGAGCGATCTGATGATCGAGACGGTCGAGTTCGGTCGGACGCGAGTCGATCTGGATGCGGAGATCAGCCGCCGCTTCATCGATCAGGTCAATCGCCTTGTCGGGGAGTTGGCGATCGGCGATGTAGCGTTCGGACAACTGTGCCGCTGCGATCAACGCCGCGTCCTGGATGCGGACACCGTGATGGACTTCGTAACGTTCACGCAGACCGCGCAAGATCGAGATGGTCTCTTCCACTGTCGGTTCGTGAATCATCACCGGCTGGAAGCGACGTTCGAGCGCGGCGTC
>WJJR01000029.1 GCA_014729565.1 Candidatus Zixiibacteriota bacterium
CACGTCGCCTCGGTGGGCGACTGCGTCGCCTCATCAGCCGCAAACGGTACGCTCGCAGGGATCAAGACGTCTTCCCGGTGGTGGACCGATTTAATGCACCCAACCTGTATCGCCAACCGCCAGCGGGCTTCCGCTGTGTGAATGTCAGCATGGTCCAGGATGTCGACACGCAGTCCCGTTTCGGGTTCTACCTGACATACCTGCTGGTCCGGTGGACGCAGCGTCGTCCGGATAGACGCTCGACGATCACGGCCGAATGGGAACGGATTTGACATCGGGCCGGTCGGCTTGGCGGATTGCCCTTGAGTGACACCCGATTCAGGCTCTATACTCGAAGGCTATGGATACGAAAATGCAACTGCCCATCAAGCGCGTACTGATCGCCAACCGTGGCGAGATCGCCGTACGCGTCATACGCGCCTGCCGCCGTCTGGGGATCGACTCGGTGGCCGTCTTTTCCGAAGTCGACCGTGATGCCCTGCACGTTCGGATGGCCGACTATGCCGTCTGCATCGGCGCACCCCAGCCGGAGAAGAGTTACCTCAACATGGGGCGGATCATCGAAGTGGCCAGGGAGATCGGCGCCGACGCGGTCCATCCCGGATATGGGTTTCTCGCCGAGAATGCCCATTTCGCCGGCTATGTGGAAGATGCCGGGCTAATCTGGATCGGTCCGCCGCCGCGTGCGATCACCGACATGGGCGACAAGGTCAAGGCCCGGGCGATTATGAAACGGGCCGGCGCGCCGATTGTGCCGGGATCTGATGGTCCGATCGGTGATGAAGACGCCGCGCTCAAGGAAGCAACCGTAGCCGGATTCCCCATTGTGATCAAGGCCGTTGCCGGTGGCGGCGGTAAGGGGATGCGCGTTGTCAACAGTCCCAACGATTGGCACTCATCGATTGAGACCGCCCGGCGCGAGGCCAAGGGCGCATTCGGCGACCCGAGTGTGTATTGGGAAAAGTATATCCTCCAGCCGCGGCATGTCGAAATCCAGATTCTCGCGGACAAAAACGGCAAAGCGATCTCCTTGAACGAACGTGAGTGCTCGATTCAACGTCGTCACCAAAAAGTGATCGAAGAATCGCCGTCGGTCGTGGTCGATGCCGATTTGCGCAAACGAATGGGCGATGCCGCAGTGGCCGCAGCGGAAGCGTGCGGTTATGTCGGTGCGGGGACCGTCGAGTTTCTCGTCGATAAAGATCGCAATTTCTACTTTCTCGAAATGAACACGCGCTTGCAGGTCGAACATCCGGTGACCGAGTGGGTGACCGGTGTCGATTTGGTCGCCGAGCAATTGCACATTGCCAGCGGTGTCGAGTGGACACCACCCGATATTTCGCACGCACCGTTCGGACACGCGATTCAGTTCCGTATTTACGCCGAGGATCCGCAAAACAACTTCCTCCCGTCGCCGGGAACAATCACCACGTACAACGCGCCGCAGGGCCCCGGTGTACGTGTCGATTCGGGTGTCTATCGCGGTGCGAAGATTCCGATTTTCTATGATCCGATGGTCGCGAAACTGATTGTCTGGGGACGCGATCGCAATGATGCGATTGCGTGCGGGATGGGTGCATTGGAGGAATTCACGATCGATGGTGTTGCGACGACAATCGACTTCCATCGGCAGGTGATTCGCCATCCGGAATTCATCAAGGGAAATACGACCACCGATTTCATCGACAAATACTTTGACTTTTCGCCGCCGTCGGACCGCATGGACGACAATGTCAAACGCGCGATTGCCGTTGCGGCGGCGCTGTATGCGCGACGGAAGGCCGAGCGACAGGCGCCGCTCGAGGTGAGTGGCGATACGACTGCTTCTGCGTGGGCAGTCGATGGCCGTCTGCGTGCGACCCGTCGCTGGCCGGGTGTCATCTAACAACGGAACGAGAGTTGGACTATGCCGAAATACACTGCCACAATCGGTGAGACTCAGATTGAAGTGGAATTGCTCAACGGAAACACCGAAGCCAAAGTCAATGGTGAGGCGATTCACATCGACCCTGCCTGGGTGACCGAGGACGAATTGAGTCTGAACCTGTTGCTTGGCGGCCAGTCGTATGATCTGCGGATTGAAGAAGACGAGGAGCATCTGCACATCGCGTACGCCGGCAACCGGTACGAGTGCGATGTGATCGACACGCGTCTCGCGGATCTGAAGAAACGCGCCGGCGATATCGGCGGTGTTGGCGGGAAGACCGTAGTTAAGTCGCCGATGCCGGGGTTGGTCGTGAAAGTGACCGCCGAAGAGGGGCAGGCGCTTAAGAAAGGCGATCGCATTCTGATTCTGGAAGCGATGAAGATGGAAAACGACGTCAAAGCGCCGCGTGAAGGGACGTTGACGAAGCTGTCAGTGGCGCCGGGAGATACTGTCGAGGGCGGACGCGAGCTGGCGGTGAGTGAGTAATCACCCGGACGATTCTGCAACATGACCGATAAACCCGATCCCAGAGCCGAACGCCGCGCACATCTGGCATTGCCGCCGTTGTCGGAGCAGTGGCCCGACGGGTTTGATCCGTCGCGCGATCTCGGTAAACCGGGCGAGTATCCGTTCACACGCGGTGTGTACAGCGGCATGTACACGAAACGTCTGTGGACCATGCGCCAGTACGCTGGGTTTGGAACCGCCAAAGAATCGAATGAACGTTACAGGTATCTGCTCTCACAGGGACAAACCGGCTTGTCGGTCGCGTTCGATTTGCCCACCCAGATGGGATATGATTCCGATCATGCGTTGGCGCGCGGGGAAGTGGGACGCACCGGTGTCGCCATTGACGGCATCTGGGACATGGAGATCCTGCTCGATGAGATTCCACTCGACCAGGTGTCGATTTCCATGACGATCAATGCGACGGCGGCCATCCTGCTGGCGTTGGTGGTGGCGGTCGCGCGTAATCGCGGTAACGATGTCACAAAGCTCTCCGGAACGATTCAAAACGACATTCTCAAGGAATACATCGCACGCGGGACATTCATCTATCCGCCGAAACCCTCGATGCGTCTGGTGGCGGATACCATTCGCTACTGCAAAGAGGAACTGCCGAAGTGGAATCCGATTTCGATTTCGGGTTACCACATTCGCGAAGCCGGCGCGACCGCAGTGCAGGAGGTGGCGTTTACATTGTCACACGGAGTCGCCTATGTCGAAAACGCATTGGCGGCCGGATTGGATATCGA
>WJJR01000196.1 GCA_014729565.1 Candidatus Zixiibacteriota bacterium
CCCTAAGCGACGTCCGTGTTACCGCACATATCATAACGTTATCACATTCAACTCAACGGCGAGCGAACGTCGCCCGCCAAACAGCCGTCCCATTACAAATCACCCGATTTCACGCCGGCCACAAGACCCAGCGCCGCCGTCAAGTAGGGAGCATACGACATAACGCCGATTAGCGACATCGCGCCATACGAATCGCCGGGGTTGATCAGTCCCCACGTGGAGTAGCCGGGTATGTTCCCGCCCACGAACGAGAGAATGAACATGGCAAACAACGCGAAGAACAGATAGTACCCGAGCCCCAGCGGACGTTTCAGCCGCTTGAAATACTCCTCGTCGCTTTTTGCTTTCATCCAGAGCATGGCCAGCGACCACACGCCAACCACCGGTCCGCCAATGATCAGGATCAGACCCATAATGGCCGACAGCCCAACGGCCCAGCCGCCGGCGAACGCGGTGCCCAAACCACCGAGCAGCGTCCCCAACGCCTGCGGCCAGTACATGGTGAAGTCGGTACCGCTCATCGTGCGGAAGGATACCCACGGCATCGCTACGGTCAGCAGCATAACGACCGACACGATGGTGACGATGATTTTGTCGGCCCTGGAGACCGGAATGACTTGCAGTGACGAGAAGTCGCGTTCAAACGTTTCACCATAGCGGTGGATCGATATGGTCTTGGCATACTCCTCCGCTTCCTTTTCCGACTTCCAGAATGTCTGCGGCGTCTTCGGATAGATCCCGAATCCGATATAGCGAAAACGTTCATTCGGATCGGGTGGCGCAGCGGGCTTCTCATTCGGCTGCGATTTGGATTCGGCTTCGCTCATGGACCAACCTGTGGGTGACAGTGGTTCGGTGTCGGATTAATTCTCTTCAACAATCTCTTCGTCGATGCGGTCCATCAGGTCCTGCGCATCGGACATATCGGGATCGCATTCGACAACTTTTTCGCACAATTCGTAGGACGGATCCTTTTCGCCGATTTCATACAGGCTGTACGCCAGCCACCAGCGCAGTTCGTTTAAGCTGCAAGGATCGTCCCTCAACGACGAGACACAATTGTATGCTTTGCGCAAGTGTGTCGCGGCGTTGGCAAAATCCTGCTGCGCGAAATACGTGTATCCCAGCCACTGCCGATGATCGCACACATTGGGTTCGCGATCGATCAGCCAGCGGTACGCTTCACGCGCTCGTGATAACTCCTGCATCTTAATCAGCCGCGGTGCGGCCAGTTTGTATCCGCGTTCGCGGTACGACTGATCGGCGGTGGTGTCGGCCGCGGCCGCCCGCATGAGATATTCGACGGCTTTTTCGTTGTTGCCCAACTGCATGTACGGCAGCGACGCGTTGAACAAGTAACGCGCCTCATTCGGATGACTCACCACCAGCTTTTCGAATTGCACCGCCGCCTCAGCGTACCGTCCGAGTTTATGATAGCTCAGTGCGAGTCCGCCAATTGCCCTCTCGTTGGATGGATCCAGTTCGACCGCGCGAGCGTAGTTCTCGGCAATCCGCGGCAAGTACGTGGTGTCCTTCAACGCCTCCATGCTCACAGCTAATCGCCAGAACAGCTCGGCATTGTCCTTCGTCCAGTCGTGAGGAGGATCTTTCGCCTCCAGTGTGTCGACATAGGTCTGGAGTGCCTCGACAGCGGTTTCGTATTCGCCGAGCAACATCGCCGATCGCCCCAGATAGAAGTACAATTCGGGATCATTGGCGCCGGCTTCTATCGCACGCTGGATTTCGACATACGCCGAGTCGTGCCAATTCATGATGTAGTAGACCGTCGCGATGTTCTTCGCGACAAGAACCGGATCGGCTTCGGAATCGACATCACGAACCTTGCGATACAGCGACAACGCCGCCCGGTATAAGTCAATGGACTCCTCGCGAGGACGGCTTCCCGCCGCCATCATATAGATGTTCGCCAAGCGGAAGTACGCATCCTCGTAGGTCGAATCGGTCTGGATCAAATTGGCGAACAACTCGCGGGCCTCGGTCAGCCGTCGCGACTGGTAGTAGGCTTCGCCAAGTCGATACATCACATCGAGTTGCGTGGAGTCGGCGGCCAGCACGGCTTCGTATTCCGTAATTGCCAGCGGATACACCTGGCCGGCGTAGTAGGCATCGCCTAAGTCTTTGCGATACTGGAGATTATCTTCATCGCCATAGCGCGCACCAAGGTGCCACTCCTGCGCCTTAGAATAGTTGCCCTGCTCATAGGCGGCGAGCCCCTTGATGTTCTTGAACATCGCGGCGACGTCAGGCTTTTTTGCCTTTTGCAGCGGTTTTTCGACCAGCGCTGAGGCTTCTTCGACCTTGCCCCATTCGATCAGGGCCTTTGCCTGTCGATACGTGGACCGCTCACGCTCATACTTCCGGTCTTCAGCGGTGGCGAACTCCTCGGCAGCCTTCTCCCACTCCTCCAAACCGGCGTACGCCTCGCCCAGCAGGAAGTGTGCTTCACCGTCTTTGGGATCCTCTTCAAGGTAGGCGGTCAATTGCGTGACGGCATCCTGATAGCGTCCCTGCGCAAGCGCTTCGCGGGCCTGATCGAGTTCCTGAGCATACGCCACACCGGAGAACAGGGTGATGCCGACGATCACAATCGCCAACAGTCCGTAAATCCGTGCCCACATTGCACCTATGCCGCCGCCAGAGTGACACATAGAGGCGGCAAGGTTTGTCACCCGCCATTTTGAGTCAAGCGGATTTTGCCTTGCTAACGCTTCCATGACACACCTCGCGACAAATTCATCAAGTATGAGAGAAGCAGACGGACCAGTGAGTAGCCGATCAATATCCAGCCGAATAACCCACCATCGCCACCCATCACTGTCGGTTGTGCCAACACCAGCCACAGACCCACCACAATCAGTGCGGCCGAAAAGCCCCACTTCCAGATCGCCAGCGGTTTGGCGCTGGGCGATTTCGGATGGGCAAGGTTGCGTTCCATCATTTACTCCGTTCAAATCAAGAGCGTCATAGCCCCAATTCATTGATACCGATGAGAGACCCGGTTATTTCCGCCGCCGAGAAGAAACTGAGATTTCTCCCCGCCTTTATTGTCACAGTTTACGTCCGATAAAACTGCAATTGTATCTCCTCTACGGATTGTCTGAGCGCATGAACACCACGTTGCCACCAGGGATGTACTGGATATCATCCCCGGTTTCCAGCGTGGTCGAACTCGGCGTCGGAACCAGAGGGGCGGACAATCCAACGCCCATGATTCGGAATCCGAATGGTGTATCGGACTCCGTATCCGGAATCGGTTCCAGAGTGATCATCACGCTGTCACCTGGCCCAAAGACCCATTCGCCCGTTGGGGTGTTTAAGAAGTCCTCCCCGGGGAATTCCGGCGCAGGATTATCCTGCGCGGAATACGGGTTGTCTGAATCCGGCCCCTGCGCCTCTGTAAACGTTCCCATTGACAGCCAGGTTCCCTCATGCCAAGCCCAGCTTTCGTACTCCCAGCCGGATGGTAGCTCATTGACGCTGAGGCTCGGTGCCGGCTGTTGAAATGGCAGCAAGAACCAGATGCCCGATGTATCATTATCGGGGTTGTTATCGGTTGGTGTGGCCAACGTGAAGCTCCCCCCGACACCAGTCACCTCTGCCTGTGTGACCAGCCCTCCGATGGTCTGCAACTCAAAACTATCAGGAACGGCCGCAACCAGATAGACCGGTCCTTGCGGACTCGCGGGTGAGCCGGTAGACGGCTCAATTGTGATGTAAATCGAGTCGACTTCTTCCCAATTCACGTCGAGGTCAATCAAGGTGTTATTCGCGATCTGCGCGCCGCCCGGTGTCTGAATATCAGCGGTCTGCTCGGATCCCTGGGGAATGGCACGAAATGTTGCCACAGACGACCATGCGGCTGCTTCAGCGCTCAACGCACCCCCGGACGAGGTCATCGCCCACATGTGATAGAGATATCCGGCATTCAGCGGATCCGGTTCAAAGATGTTGAGCTTAATTGCATTGAAAGGTCCCGGTTCAACCGGACCGTTCCCGTCATCCCCACAACTGGCAAGAACTACCAAAAACAGACTCAGGCAAACGGCCAGGATTCGGATTGTATTGGTGCGTAGCATGTCATCTCCTTCCATGCATCCATGAGTGTGTCCGGGCTGAAGACGAGCTGGCGGCTGGTGCCGGCTCGCCACCTTGACCAGAGTATTGTACACACGAGATAATCGGGCCGCCCTGTTTGTCGGGAGCAGACCGACGGCTCCTGTCATCGGCCGGGGGGAATATAACGAATGATGGCGTCAAGTTCATCTCCGACTTTCGCCATCACGTCACCTAAGATCGCGTCTTCGAGCCGGCGACCGTGATTTTCGGCAATGCCTTCGGCGACACGCTTAAGTCGACCGTGGACAGGCACTTGCCTCTTGATCAACAACGCCCGCCAGGCGGCCACCGCTTCGATCGCAAGGACCTGTCGCCACAGATCAACACACTCGGCCAGTTTCCGCGCCGCCCACATGGACATCGAAACATGATCTTCCTGATACAGGGATGTGGGAATCGAATCGACTGACGCCGGATGACTGAGGGTCTTCATTTCCGACACCAACGCCGCAGCCGTCACCTGCCACATCATCATGCCGCTGTTGACCCCTTCACCTCCGAGCGGCGTTAAGAAACGCGATGCGCCGCTGATACAGGGGTCCATCAACAGTGACACGCGGCGCTCGGAAATGGACGCGGCATCGGCAATCGCGGCAGCACACCGATCGGCCGTATGACCGATAATCGCACCATGGAAATTGCCACCGGAAATGACCTCGCCCTCAGCGGGGAATAACAACGGATTGTCTGTAGCGGCGTTCACCTCACGCTCACACACCTCGCAACTCGAATCGATGACTTCCCGGCAGGGACCGTGGACCTGCGGTGCGCAACGCACACTGTAGGGATCCTGTACGCGCAACGTCGCCGGATCGGGTTGATCACTGCCCTCCAGCCAGCCGTTGAGTCGTTTGGCCGACAGAACCTGCCCCGGATGTGGACGAGCCTCCGCGATGCGCGGATCGAATGCGTCGCGACGGGCACCCAACGCCACAGCGGTCAATGCACAGACGGCATCCTGCGCTTCGATCAATCGTTTCATATCGGTCAGTGCAAGCGCCACAATCGCCGTCGATGCCTGCACACCATTGATGAGCGCCAATCCCTCTTTCGGTTCCAGCACCAATGGCCTCAATTTGATCGCAGCCAGAGCCCGCCGTGCGGACGTTAGTCGCTGACGGTAACGGACTTTGCCTTCCCCGATGAGCGTTAACGCGATGTGTGCCATGGGCGCCAAGTCGCCCGACGCTCCCACCGAGCCGCGGCACGGTACCACGGGACAGATGTCGTGAGTCAGCAGATCGGCTAACCGTTCTGCGATTTCAACCCGCGCCCCGGAATGGCCGCACGCGAGACAATTCAGCCGCAACAGCACCATGGCGCGGACCTGATCGCGCGCGCACCCCGGACCGATGCCTGCCGCATGCGACACGATCAAATTTCGTTGCAACGCCTCCAACGCATCCGCATCGATACGCACGTCGGCTAAGTGCCCAAACCCGGTATTGATGCCATACACCGTGCGCTCTTCGGCAATGACCCGATTGACCAGATCGCGGGAGCGCTGCATGGCGCGTCGCGCGTTGGCCGAGACGCGAATCACCGGCGCACTGTCCGCGCGCGCCACTTGTTCCAGGTTGTCCAGTGTCAGCGAGTGGCCATCGATGGTGATAGCGGAAGACGATCTGCGAGGCGCCACTGTTTTGCCCTCTAAAACCGCGTTTCGCCGGCGACGGGCTGATAGCGGTATTGGAATGTCACGGCCATCGGGTCGGCCTCCTTGTCGATGGACACCACACGGAGTTTGGCGATGCGATCATCGTTGAGACGCACGCCCAACACCTGACCTTTGTCCAACGCCACTTTGTCTACGCCATTGGCCGATGACATCTCCGGGTAGGCGGTGAACTCGTCAGCATAACCCAGGTTCACGAACCGCGTTGTTCGCAACCCGTCGCTTAGGCGAGACGGGCTTGCCAGGAACGCGGTGTCCCGAATTGTGTAAATATAGAGATCATTCTGTAATGATCTCAGTTCGACCGTCGTGTCATTGGTGAACGAATATCCCTCGTTGAGGCCCGACAATCGCGGATGCAGCGTGATGACACCCTGCGGCCGCGGCATGAAGACTCGTTCCTCCGATGGTGGACTGGCCTGACCGCCGGGAAACACCGTGCGTACGTGAACGTAATAGCGTTCGCCGGTCTCCAACCGCTGGAGAACAATGCTCTCGGATCGAATGTCGCCGTCGGTATCGCCGGGATAGGTCGACTGGTTATGCAACGCGTCGTCCAGGCGTTCGTTGTCGAGTGACAGTTGGTCCAGGCCGGGCTGCCGCCCGACGTACACGTTGTATCCTCGGATCACATCGTCGCGCTGACGATCGACTTGCCATTCGACAACGGCGCCGTTAGGCGACACGGAGATGTCGGTGATGTTCGGCTGCAGGCGATTCCGTGTGGCTTCCGAGAGGGCCAGTCCGCCCTCAGGAGGTGGCGCCGTGGACGAACAACCCAGCATACACCCGACCAGCAGTAGAACGAGGGCGCCGACAACACTGTAACGCTGTATCAGGCGGGAGATATACAGAAGACCTACCTCACAGTTGAGTCGCGACTGATTCGTTCACATCCGCAGCGTTGTACCGAAGCGGATCAGGTTCGGTTCGCCTCTCGCTCCAGATGGGTAATCCAATCCTCTTCCATCTGTTCGATGGAACCGCCGTAAATCCGTTCCAGCGCCGCGACCAACCCATCCGAACTGCGCCACAGCTCTTTGAATCGCACAACTCCATGGCGTTGGATCAGGTAGGCCACAAAGGAGGCCGCCTCGGTGTCATAGGCATCGCGATCACTTACGGTTGTCGTGTCGGTGAGGTCGGACAGCGGGACCCAGCGGTCATTGGCACGCAACAGCGATGCTTCGCGATGAACGTTGGTGGTTTGATTGTCGAAGGCTTCCTTCAAACCGTCGCGCACAAGTTCAAACGACTGATGGCCGGGCACGGTCGATTCGAGGGCGGCCAGCGCGAGGGCGCCTCCCACC
>WJJR01000197.1 GCA_014729565.1 Candidatus Zixiibacteriota bacterium
CATCGACGAGGCCCAGCGGCAAACACTGGAAATGGTCTACATGGATGAGCAGGGGCAGTCGCCGAATGGCAAGACTGTCCTGCTGTTGCATGGAAAGAACTTTTCGGGTGCATACTGGGAAACGACGATCGACGCGTTGCTCGACGACGGCTACCGGATCGTCGCACCCGATCAGATCGGATTCGGCAAGTCAACGAAACCGGAGTGCTTTCAGTTTAGCTTCCATGCGCTTGCCACACACACGCGTGCCCTGCTGGATGATCTCGACATAACCTCGGTCCGTGTGGTTGGACACTCCATGGGTGGGATGCTGGCGACCCGATTTGCGCTGATGTTCCCGGACATGACCGAGAAGCTGATCTTAGTCAATCCGATCGGACTGGAAGACTGGAAGCGAACCGTCCCCTACGTCACCATTGCGGATTGGCTCAAGCAGGAAATGATGAAGACTCCGCAGGGGGTCAAAGAGTACATGACACAGAGCTACTTCGATGGACAATGGACGCCGGAGTATGATCCCCTGGTCGAAATCCAGGCCGGCTGGGCGAAAGGACCGGATTATGTCCGTACCGCCTGGGTGTCGGCCCTGACATACGACATGATTTTCACGCAGCCGGTGCTCTATGAATTCGGCGATCTGACCATGCCGACACTGCTGATCATCGGCCAACGCGACCGGACCGCATTGGGGAAGAACCTGGTATCTGAGAAGGTGGCCATGACATTGGGGCAGTATCCCGAACTCGGACAACGGGCCGCTGACGCCATTCCTGATGCCGAACTCGTCGAGTATGATAACATCGGGCATGTTCCGCAGTTTGAGGCGTTTGATCGGTACATCGCGACCCTCAAGGGGTTCCTGGAGAAATAGCGGGCTGCCCGGGACGTCAAAATACTGTGCCTTCGGCCAGTTTCGACATTCATCCGGGTTGAAACACCACTCTCAGGTGTATTAACTCTCAGCGGCTGGATGTCGGGCGAATGCGTATCCACTGACCGCTGAGAGTTCCGGATGTGCCCATGAGTGTGCGTGGCGACAAACGATCAGAATGGACATACCGCCTGTCACCTTACGTGTGGCGGCAGTTGTTCCTCGTCATCGCCTGCGTCTTCATCGGTCTGTGTTTCGTTTCAATCTCCAATGCCGCTCCCAATCACACGCTGAGCGGCTACGTGCGCGACGCCGAAAGCAATGAAGAACTGCTCGGTGCATCGATCTATGCTGCGGATCACAAGACGGGGACCAAGACAAATGATTACGGTTTCTACTCACTTGCCCTTCCGCCCGGCGACTATGTGATCAGATACAGCTTCATGGGTTATCTGCCGCGCGAGCGGACCATTACGCTCGATGCCGATCTCCGTCTCGATGTGGCATTGACGCCGACGTCGGTCACATTGGATTCGATCGTCGTGACCGCCGAACGCGCCGATCAGAATGTTACCGAAGCCGAAATGGGATCGATCCGCCTGAGTCCCGCACAGACACGCGAGATCCCGGTCCTGATGGGAGAACAGGATGTTCTTAAGACGATTCAACTGCTGCCCGGGGTGCAGGAAGCGGGGGAAGGCAACAGCGGATTCCACGTGCGCGGCGGCGGTGTCGATCAGAACCTGATCCTCCTCGACGAAGCCACGATTTACAGTCCGTCGCATTTCCTCGGTTTCTTCTCGGTGTTCAATTCCGATGCGATCAAGGATGTCAAACTGATCAAGGGCTCGGCATCGGCCGAATACGGCGGACGGCTCTCATCGGTGCTCGACATCAAGATGAAGGAGGGCAACTCGAAGCACTTCCAGGGGAGCGCCGGCATCGGACTGGTGTCCTCTCGCGTTAATCTCGAAGGCCCCATCAGGAAGGACAAAGGCGCCTACGTTGTCACCGGACGGCGCACCTACTTTGATCTCTTCCTCAATGCATCGAGCGACGAGTCGATTCGGAAGACGTCGCTGTACTTCTACGATCTCAATGCCAAGGCCAACTACCATCTGGGACCGAACGACCGCGTGTTTCTCTCCGGGTACTTCGGCAAGGATGTGCTGGGTTACAAAGGCCAGTTCGGTGTCGATTGGGGCAATACGACCGCGACGGCGCGCTGGAATCATATCTTCAACAGCCGTCTCTTCTTGAACACGTCGCTCGTGTACAGCAATTACGACTACGCGATCGGTATCACCAACGGCGATGAACTGGTCAACATTCGCTCCGGCATCCGCGACTGGAATCTGAAAGCCGATTTCCAACGGTTCGTCGATTCACGCAATACGGTGAACTTCGGCGGCCAGACCGTTCACCACACGTTTCTTCCGGGTGAGATCGAAGCCAGCGAGAGTTCGATCAATGCTCTGCGTATCAAGAACAAGTACGCGTTGGAAAGTGCGGTCTACGCCAGCCACGAATGGAGCGTGTCACCGCGGCTGCAACTTGACTACGGCCTGCGCTATTCAAGTTTCGCACTGCTTGGGCCGGGTGATAGGTTCGCCTTTGGCGATGATGGCAATGCGATCGACACAACAGCCTACAGTGGTGGCGAGTTGATCACACACTACGGGCAACTCGAACCGCGTCTTACTACTCGTTATCTCCTGAATGATCACAGCTCGCTCAAAGCGTCGTTTACACGCAACGCCCAGTACCTGCATTTGCTGTCGGCATCGACCACCACAACGCCATTCGATCTCTGGCATCCCAGCACCAATAACATTAGACCGGGGATCTCCGACCAGCTTGTCGCCGGCTACTTTCGCGACTTCGCGGACAGCAAATACGAGACCTCGCTCGAACTCTATTACAAGTGGCTGCGCAACCAGGTCGACTACAAAAACGGCGCCGACATCTTCTTCAATGAACTGGTCGAGTCCGAACTGGTGTTCGGCAAAGGCCGTGCCTACGGCGCCGAGGTCATGCTGAAGAAGACGCGCGGCCGGTTGAGCGGGTGGCTGAGCTACACGCTGTCGCGTTCGGAGAAGAAGTTTGATGCGATCAACGATGGCGCCTGGTTCCGCGCGCGTCAGGATCGCATCCATGATTTGGAAATCGTCGGTCTCTACGAACTGAATGACTCATGGACGATGGGTGTCAACTGGGTGTACTACACCGGCAACGCGGTGACCTTTCCGAGCGGGAAGTACATTGTCGACAATCACGTCGCCAATCTCTACACCGGGCGCAACAGCTACCGAATGCCTTCCTATCACCGGTTGGATATCGGATTCACGTGGCGGGGGAAACGATCGAGTTGGAATCTGTCGCTGTACAATGCGTACGGACGGCGTAATGCGTACGCCATCTACTTTGAAACAGTCGACAATCAATTCCCGCAGACACAGGCGGTTCGGGTGGCGCTGTTTACGTTCTTCCCGTCAGCGACGTACACATTTGAGTTCTGAGGACAGACATGCACACGCTCTTCGATACGCGTTTCGGCGCATCCCTGGTACGATTACTGCTCGGCGGACTTGTGTTTCTGAGTCTCATGGGTTGCGAAGACGTGATCCAGGTCGACCTGAACTCGGCGGAACCGCGGCCGGTGATAGAGGGCTTCATCACCCTGGAACTTGAGGAACGTCCACCGCACTACGGAGTGTTCGTCGTTTCCCGAACGACTGACTTCTTCGTCCCCGATTCACCGACACTTGTGACCGACGCTGACATTACTATAAGCGATCGGTACGGATTCACGTCGTTCAGCGGTTCCAATACGGGGTCGGGAGTCTATCGCTTCGATTACAATAGTCCTGTCGATCACGGCGATACCGTGTATGCCACGGTCACGGTTGACGGAGAGGACCATGCCGCATTCTCGGTTGTGGCAGAACCGACCAGGATTGATTCGCTGACGTACGAGTACCAGGAAGGCGGCGGCATTGGACTGGATGAGGAAGAGGGCTATCGCCTGCATGTTCATTTCACCGATCAGCCGGAGTATGACGATTATCTTCGGTTGAAGGTTTATCGCAACGGCCGGTCCATTGGTGATTACCACCTCTACGAGGGGAAGTACTCCGATGGGAACGAGATTGACTATGACTATTTCTTCGATACCTTCCAGCCGGGCGATGCCGGCCACGTGGAACTGTGGTCCATGAGCGAAGCGCTGTACGACTACTTCCTCACGCTCAGCGAGGTTGTGGTGACTGAAGATGGTTCCGATTTCTTCGACATCACTCCCGCGAACCCCAACACCAATTGGAGCAATGACGCTCTGGGCTACTTTGGCGTCTTTTATGTCGATGTTCAGCATTTTCGAATTCCTGAAGATTGATCCAAAAGCCAACGAGGAAAAATGCTCCGCACGATGCGCCAATGACGATGTGGTCATATGCATCTGATCGCTGGCAACCTCCTGATCCGTTTCCCCGAGCGCGGCGATGAAGCGGCGCTGGTGCACTTTCACTGGCGCAATCGCGAGTTCTTCCTGCCGTCGGGTTCGGTCAACCCCGCGACCGACTTCGAGTCGTATCGCTGGACCTCCTATATTCGTCAAAGCACCAGCGATCGCACCAAAGGCACCGCTGTGCGATTCCTGGTGTTCGATACGGAGGCCGAACAACCGACTCTGATCGCCAAGATCAGCTACACGCAGATCTTTCGCGGTCCGTTTCATGCGTGCTATCTCGGTTATGCCATCGACGAAGCGTACACTGGGCGCGGTCTGATAACCCAGGCACTTGGGATGACAAACGACTACATGTTTGGCGAGCTGAACATCCACCGCATCATGGCCAATTACATGCCGGAGAATGTCGCCAGCGGACGGGTGTTGGAGAAGCTGGGGTTCGTCAAGGAGGGGCTCGCCAAAGACTATCTCCGCATCAACGGTGAGTGGCGCGATCATGTCCTGACCAGCCTCAC
>WJJR01000198.1 GCA_014729565.1 Candidatus Zixiibacteriota bacterium
GTTCATACCGGAGCATAATGTGTGATTGTCCCCGGTCAGTCTATGGTAATTTAGGTGCGTCATCCCAAGGCGTGATCGTGGGCGATTCAGTCGAACTCATTTTGCGGATCGGGTGGCGTTTGGTCCGGGCCGACTCGTCCGACGACGATGTCGGCGACGTTGTATCCTTCTCCCCCGATCGGTGAACCGGCCAGACGGCGCAGCATCGCCAGTTGGCCGGTGTGGGTCAGGGCGTCGGCCACCGGTCCCTGAAAGATGAGTCTGAGGTCACCCTTGACGGGGTCCTCTGAGGCCAGAAACGTATCAAACGACTTCAGTGCCGCAAAGAACCGCGCACATTCCGGTTCCCACGTTTGCGGTGCCTGAGGTTCCCACGACGGATTGCCTTCGGCGGCACGACTCGACGATTCGATCAAATCTCCCATGTGCGCGACGATCTGCACCGGTGTCTTGGATGTCGGGCCCGGACGGAAGTCGGCAAACCCGGGCGGAGCGTCACGCATTGTCTTGGCGGCGCGGTACGCGAGGGTGGCGAGGGCATGACGAAAGAATTCACGGATGGTTTCAGACACAAAACTCCCTTCGTGCGAGCAACACCTGCCAGATAATACGCTTCCAGGTCACAAGGCAATCACTTCGGCGGTAGGCATTGGTAACACAGTTCTGCAGAGTACTGATCGCGGGACGTCATTACAGACCGCGTGCTTTCGTCGCGGCGTATTGCATACGCCCTTTTGGGCTAAAAGTTATCGCAACAGGGCGTACGCCGTACGCCCCTACGGATGCTGCCCGACAGATGCGGCCGCCTGCAACGCGCTCAGTGTGCGCTCGATGCCGAACAAGATCAGTCGCTCATCGTCGTCGTGGAGATACTGCGATGCGGTGTCCAGACGTGTGTAAAATGCGTTGGCGTGATTCAGAGTGAACGCGAGCTTCTCACCGTCCCAGAAGTAGGGCACCGGGAAATCAGCAATCGGGACCGAGAGCCCTCCCCCGCCGGGCCAGAAGCAGTTGTTGTGCATCAGCACGTACGCCCGGTCGGCGCCATCGGATCGGACCAACCAGTTGTCATAACCGCTCGCTGACCGGAACAACGAATCGGTTTCCAGTTCTGCCGCTCGCTCCATCATGTTCTCCACGCCCCGCCAACAGCCGGCGAGATCCTGAAATGTAATCGTGTCATGCCGGCGCACAGCGACTTTGTAATCATAGCAGTTCACCAGACGTTTCGAGTCGCGCAACAATGCGACATCATCGGGCGGGGTTCCGTCCAGGTCGAGACGCTTCACATCGCACGGCCGTTCTGTGCAGAGGCCTTTGGCCTCCTCTACGGAGAGATCAAACGCGTTGGCCAGCAGGTCCGCCCTGCGTGTACTGTCGTCCGGGATTGCAATCGTGTCGAGTATCGCCAACGCGATAAACACCTGACGGCACCGTGCGGTATCATCCCAGCGTTGCGGCGTGCCATACTCGGCCCAGGGCTGCCAAATCGAGTCGGTCGCTTTCACACTCCAGCCGCTGGTGTAGTGCCGATTTTCGATCATGGGCACTTCGTACACGACGGCGCGCGCAGGATCGGGGTCGGAGGAGCAGCCGAGAAAGATGAGACACAGAATGGCCAGTGTGAGGATGAGAGTCAGGAGGGGTTGTTTTGGCATATGAACAGTGCGTCAGTGGTGCCCCACAGTTCTACTGTGGGATTTTATCCATTCACAACGAAGACATAATCGTCAATCGTCAAAATAACATCACGCCGTCCCCAATACCATTTGTAACTCGACCATTTCCGATCGGAAGCGGACTTCACCAGTCCTTATTTTACCAGGTACTGATGAACAGCAGCACCGGGTGCCACTGACGCTCGGGCGTGTGGAAAGAGCCATCGTAGTGGCAATCACAATCATTAGGCGATGTTCATGAGTAGGGGCGTATTGCATACGCCCTCTCTCCGTAGCGGTTGCGTGCGAAGGGCGTATTCAATACGCCGCTACAACTGATGAGAACGTAAGTCGAGATGTTTTTCAGCACGCCCGTTCATCAGTGGTAGGATCTTGACGCACTGGCCATACTTCGGCTGGCTCAGCACAAGAGGCCGGTGGCACACTCGTCATTCGTCACGGGCGCCCGGATATTGACTGTATTCGCTGTTCAATCGCCTTGGCCTCAGTCAGTCTGCCCGTGGCACGGCAGAGCTCGGCGAGATTCCCAAGAGTGGAGAGCATTTCCGGATGATTCGGTCCGTATAGCTGCTCCTCAATCTCCAGCGCCCGGCGATAGTATTGCTCTGCACGGTCGTATTCACCTTGAACGTCATGCACAGAACCTATCAGGCTCAAGTAGCCCGCCCTATCGGTATCGCTAAGGTCGGCCTGATTCATGGCGTGCTCTATTGCTTGTATCGCCTGGCTGTACCTGCCCACTCGGCATAAACTCGCCACTTCATCGTTGAGGGCAGCCCACGTGTCACGTGGTTGGTGGCCGTTTGGCTTCCCGGACAACGCCATGTATGCTCGGTACCGCCACACGACGGCTGCTGCAGCAACGCCAACCAAACCCACACCGATCGCCTTGTCCGAGACGTCTGCGCCATCGATCAGCATCATGATCCCCGTATAGACCGCAACCAATCCAACAAGACTCGCGAATACAAACTCGAGCAATCGCTTGCCCCGACGCGCGTGTCGGAACGCCTCCGGTACTGATTGCGCCATTCTCCGGTCGTCCTCCCATCACAGGGTACGAACGTCGAGTGTCATTAACCAAGGTTATCCTGACCGCCAGGTGACACTGAAGTTCGTCAGTGGTAGGTCTTTGGCACGCACTGACCATACTTCGGCTGGCTCAGCACAAGGGTCAGTGGCCTGGTGCCCCACAGTTCTACTGTGGGAATCCACCCATTCACTGTTAGTTCAATTAAACACATAGTCGTCAATCGTCAAAGGAACATCGCGACGCCCCTGATACCAATTGTAACTCGACCATTCCCAATCGGAGGCGGACTCCACCAGTCCTCGTTTCACTGGGTTCTGATGACAGTAACGCACCTTTTCGCGTACCACCTCCACCGATCGGCAGTTGTGATCATAACAGCGCCGCTGCCAGAACACTCGCTTGGTACCCACCGGTGCCACGCGGGAGGCGGCGAAATATCGTTTGGCCATTCGAGATTTGATTTCACGGACGACGAGTCCCAGCTTCATTTCGTCCGGCGGGAGGAGCACGATGTGGACATGTTCGGGCATGAGGACGTAGCCGATGAGTTTGAACGCATGCTTGGTTCGAGCGCGGTCAATCTCGTCTATTAGAAGTCGCTTGGCGCCTGGCTGGTTCAGATACGGTTTGCGGTAGAAACAACTAAAAGTCACGAACCTGGCGGTACCCAACCCATCCCAATGTCTCAGTTTGGTCATCAGGAATTATCCGTCACGGGACGTTTCCCACAGCAGAGCTGTGGGGCACCAATAGTTAGGTGATGAGTCCACCTCGGTGCCCTATCCGCCGCGGCGGACTGTAGGAACTGCTCCGTTCACAAATGCACTCCAATGTGGACCACATTCACCCAGATCACAATCCCGACTTTCCCACAGTAGAACTGTGGGGCACCACGAATCAGGTGTATTTCCGTCCATTGGTGCCCTACAGCTCTGCTGTAGGAACTTATCCGTTCACGAACACATTCTCACTTGGACGACGTTTCACTCGAATTGCAACCCAAATTCTCCACAGTGGAACTGTGGGGCACCCGGCTCTCATCAATGGGGTCGACTCGAAACGTGGTATCGGTGCTTCCAACTCGATGTCGAGCGCTTGACCACTTCCAATCCAACGGATCAGTCACCAGACCACGTCGCACCGGATTCATTTCGATGTAGTCAATCGCGCGCTCGATGGTATCCCAATCAAAAAGATTGCGGTCGTAGCCTCCACCCTCCTGCCAGAAGCGGTGGAGCGCACGGGGACCGCGCTTGACGGAGATACGTGTGAGTAAGTGTGGCGCATGCTCCTCCCAATGCCGCACAACCCAACGAGCGAACGACTCTTTCAGGCTGCGGAGAATGCATGGCATGGCGTACTGCTCGTTGCGCGGATAGATCAGCAGATGCACATGCTCAGGCATGATGACATACGACCAAATTGCAAAATCCAATTTGTGACGCGCAATGTCCCAATGATGCAGTAACTCTTCTCTGAGGTGATCATTTGTCAGGAGCTGTTGTCGACGATAGACAGAGAACGTGAGAAAGTGTGCGTGATACGGCAGATTGTATGACTTTCGTTTCATGGTGCGGCCCATCATGGGTGGCCCGGACCTTGGTCCGGGTTTCA
>WJJR01000199.1 GCA_014729565.1 Candidatus Zixiibacteriota bacterium
ATGGTCATCTGTGGCGTCACCCGCCCCCGGGTGACGCCTTGTCGGTGCGGGAGATAGCCGTCATGCGAGGACGCATGACGGCACGCTGGAATTGGAAGCTTTTTTTGACAATTGCTATAAAGGAATAACTACTTCGACTCGCCCAACCGCTCGTGATACTCCCGAAACGCGATCGCTTCGGTCTTGCCGAGGTAACGTGTCAGGATACGCTGCTCGGTCTGCATCAAATCAACAATCAGCAACGCATCCACAACGTCGGAGAATTGATCGTCGATGTTGAAGGCGAGAACCCGTCCCCCCAAACGCAGGTAGTGCCGCAGCAAGACCGGTACACCCTGACGGTCGGACTGAATCTCCGCGACCAGCGATGAGATCTCATCGACGTCGGAGAGCAGCCGCCCGGTCACTTCGGCATCCCAATCACTCAGCCGTTTGGTGCGATACGGTTTGGTCGGCTTGATACAAGTCGCCAGATCTTCGGCAAAGCTGTGTTGCCGCAGAAAATCATGAATCAACCGCACCGACATCGACTGGTACCGGTTGCTGATGCTCACCGGACCGAACAGATAGCGGTATTGCCGATATCGGCTGACATACTGCCCCAACCCCTTCCACAATAGATGCAGCGGTGCAAACTCACGCTGATACCGTGGCTGCACAAACGATCGTCCCAACTCGAGCGCCGGCCGGATGCGGTCGAGCATCGACTGCTTGAAGGAATACAACGACCGGGTGTACAGCCCCTTCACGCCGTGTTCCTCGACAATCTGATCGGATCGCCCCAGCCGGTACGAACCGACAATTTCGCGGTCGGCACGATTCCAGATAAACAGATGATGGTAGTACTGATCGTAACGATCCAAGTCGAACGGGCGTCCGGTTCCTTCGCCCACCGCCCGGAAGGTGATTTCCCGTAACCGTCCGATTTCGGTCAACGTCTGCGGGATGTCGCCGGCCTTGGCGCAGTACACTACCATGTCGCCGGAGTGCGCCATCTGCGCGCTGTCGGGCAAATCGCGAATCTCGCGTTCGATGATGTCGGCGCCCGGCGACGGGATAATGTCCGGGAGTGTGTCGGACGGCGGGACCACCACCGCCGGATGTGTCTTCGGCCGCGACAATGATTCCGTACGGTCGGCCAGCACGTAAGTTCGCATGCGCGCGTATTCGATCAACGCGCGGTCATCGTCGATCTCGGCCAGTTTCTTCGGACCGATCAGCGTTCCCACTTTCACGTTCACCGTGGAGTTATTCTTGTTGAGCAACTCGCGGGGCAGCATCATCGTCCGCAGGCTTTTGTGCAGCAAACCCGCCCATTGAAAGAGGCGGCCGTTGTGACCGCCGAAATACAACGGCAACACCGGCGCGCCGGTCTTGCGAATGATACGCGCCACGGTCGGCGACCACGCCGGGTCGGTTACCGCTTTGCGTTTCCACGAACGGTGCGCCACCTCACCCGACGGGAACACCAGTAGCATACCGCCGTTGCGGACGTGTTCGATCGCCTGACGCAGGGGACGGAAATTGCGTGACGCCGCATCGCGGGATCCGAAGGGATCGACGTCAATCAGGAGCGGACGCATCTCAGGAATGCGGCCAAGCAGATAATTGGCCATGAATTTGATATCACTGCGGATCGACGTCATCAGCGACGCCAGCACCACACCCTCGATCGCACCGAAGGGATGATTGGCCAGCACAACCACGGGGCCGTTGTGGGGAATGCGATTGCGGTCCGACGTTGTCACCGTATACCGCACACCGAGGCGTTCGAGCGCCCGCGTGAAGAACTCGTGCGCCCCGCCCATCGACGGCAAATCACTGTAGACCGCATTGAGCTGCTTCAGACCAAACACCGTTTCGGCCGGTTTCTTCACGACTTTGACCAATGTCCGCTTGAGCGGCTTCTGCGTCGGCAGCGGCAGCTCAAACGGCATTCTGGCCTTATCCCGCGATGACATAATGCTCCTTTGTAATCATATACTCCGATCCGACGATCCGGGTTGCAGAAACGGCTCTCATCGCATGGCACGTATTACGCATGACGTCGGAAGGAGTGTAATCACCGAGCGAACCGATCACTCCCGGAGCACCGGACTCCGGGTCATCTGATCGCATCAACAACTCGTCTACCTCAGTCCCCATACCGATTCTCACTGAGAATCATAGATCGGTCAATTGTTCCCCCACCGTAAGGATAGATCGCAAACCCATGTTGACCAAATGTTTCCGCGGTGGGGGATGATTGTTAAGAAGGAGGGAGGATTCGACTCTGAGCTACGAAGAGCTCAACACGTTGTTCACGAGGGACTTATGGGGCGGGACGCAGAAGTCCTGGATGTATGGATGCCAGCGGTTTCAATTGAGGCTGAACAGCTTGTCCAATCGGGCGGAGATGATCATACCGTTGCTGAGGAGGCCGTACCAGTGGGTGGAATCGAGATCATGATCCACTAAGGGTATGCGGAATGTGAATTGCCCAAGACGCCGTCCTGTGGATTGGTCAAACAGTATCAGTTGGTGGTCAGATGACCATCGCGAGTGATGTTCGTTCGCTTCGATCAGCACGTAATTGACAGATTTTTTAACTTTGTAGCCCGGGTGTCTAATAGCAGAATCGAACTTCTGCGGCCTGGGGTTTTCGATTCTCATTCCCTTGGGATTAAGATCATACAGTTCTACCGTGTCGCCGTGAACGGCTGCAATTGTGGTCTCCGACACCACCTGTTCATTGATCCGGTCAGCTGGTGAATCCCAGATAGGCTCGCCGCTCTGCACATTGAGGCAGACGGATCTGTTGTAACCCGACGCAATTGCAACCGAGGGGTTCAATAGTTGCACAGATCGAAGCCAGAAGCCAAGCTCGACACGCCAGATCGTCTTGCCCGTCTGCCATGAGACACAATGCAAGACCGAGTCTTCAGCGATCACTATGTGTTCGGAGGACGAAACAACACTCTTGATCTCAAATTCCCGATAGATATGGTAGTCGCTAAGGCGCATTGTGCGGCGCAGGACGTCTATGGCTGCCGCAGTGGACTGGTATATTGAATCGACGATAGTACCTGTTCGCAGATCTACCTTGTACAGCATGAGTTCCCGGAGTTTGATACGGAGAGAGATCGTGTCTACAAGAATACTGTCCCAAACATGTGGAATACCGATGATGATGTAGCCTCGGTCGGGGCCTTGAAGAATCGGGATCATGTTTTCGTCGTTCACACAATGACCCTCAAATTCGAGGGCCCAATTGAGAGAACATGTCAGGGCATCGATAGCTTTAACCGTCACCGGCGATTGTGATATACTGCATGTGTCCTCCAGAAATGGTGCAGAGGCTACAGCGATAATACTGTCCCCGTCGCCGATGCCCGCAATGTCAAATCGGCTCGTGCCATCGGCAACCAACTGAAAACACGGCCGATCTTCAATCGATCCGATGAGCGGTGGATCCCCGGGAGGTCCAAAGTGCTGATCGAGGCGGAATTCCAAATGCTGGCCGTCGTGACGGAGAACTCCCCGTGTCGCAATTGGGTGTGGACGGAGCAAAACTCGTCCTCCGAGTTCGTCCCATAGGTAATCGGATATCACTGCGTGCCCTACATCTGTATCTGTCGTTAGTGTCGATGCGGAGTATGCCAGTAACAGCGCAGAATCGACCCGACCGATTTGATTGTAAGCGTCGCGAAGCGTGTTCAGGCTTTCCAAGGAACGGATCCCATGATCGTGTACCGACTCGGAGAGGAGACGTATGGCAGACACTGGATGTCCCGACATCACCTGCGCCCGGCCAAGCGCGAGGGCAATCTCCCAACGCTCCGGTGAACGGTTGGAATAGGATAGATTGAATTCGCCAATGTGGGTATCAAAGCGTTTCCCGGATACACCCCCACGCACCGCGAACAGCCTGTCTGGGTAACCGAGTCGATCCGCAAGAACCCCCCAGTCGAGCTGGTGGCGAACCACATCACGTCCCGTGGCGGCCCGCAGCAGCATGGCAGTGCCACCCACAGAGCCCCCGCGACTTTCGACCCAGATCAAGTTCGCCCCGGGCAATGCTTCGACAGAGCTCTCCGCCGCCAGGGTCCGCCGCCAGAGAACGTCAAAATCACCTCTACTGTAAAACGTTAGCGATGAGCGATCGGAGAAGAGCACACCCGTCGGAAATGCGTCGATCGAACACCCACGTGTACCAGGCTGCCACTGCGGGCCGTTAAGATGCCGAGCAGCCTCACGGCCGGTGTTGAGGTTGCGCACACTTACCCGTCCATCGGAGGACAGTACCCACAACCACATCCCGTCATTCGCGAAAACGAATTCACCACCGGTGCTGTCGATGGCCGCAAGGTGGTATTCACCATCCTGATTCTCCCTCGTTAAGAGAACAAAGTGTCGCGGACTCCGGATCAACAGGCAATTTGCAATATCCAAATCTTCGACAGTCCAGTCAGCATGTTGTGGCAGTGTAAACCGATTCGTCGATCGGGTGTGCGGATCGTAAGTAATCAACGAATCCTTAGACAGGAGCACAATGGCACCGTCAGTAATCCAGTCGCCCGGAGTGAATCCCAACTCGACGTTGTCAACCAACTGCCAGTTGTCTGTGTCGTAAATGCGGAGATGGGAGTTTATCGCCACGCACACAAAATGCGAAACGCGGATGATCTCGTAATTCTGTGACCCAACGGACAGCGTGAATTCGTACTCACCGGACTTACTGAAGACGCACACCGAATCGGTGCGTGACACTCCCGTGTGTGCATTCGGTGTCGAATAGCGAATGGTCAACAGATCTCCATGCCACTTGGCATTCAACCGGAGCGGGCTTCTCGAGTGCGGTGGTGGAAATCGGCGATCGAGTGTACCCAGCGTACGTCCGTCGGGCGTGATAATGCGTACCGATTCGATTCTATCCTTGTGTGACCAGTCCTGTCCGCTCAGTTGAGGTTGACTAGTGGTAATTCGGTTAGGATAGACGACCGGGAACCCCCCCACAACGGGGTGACCCGAACGATGGACACGGTGATTAACCGGATCCATGCAGGCAACGACGTATTCATTTCGAACCGAATCTTCCCAAGCGACAATTGCGGGACGGCCACTCCTGCTGATATAGGCACTGTTCTTTGCCGTCTCTGGCACTCTCACCGTTGTGTCCCACAAGAACAACTCCGACGCCGGCGCATCGGGTAACGCCAATTGGTAATGACGGATCGCTTCGTCGTATTCCTCCTGGGCCGCCAATGCCGTCCCTATCCAGTAGTGAATGACAAGGTTGTCCGGAGATCGGGCCTGTGCCGAATCGTACATTTCCCGAGCCAAGCTGTAGTTTCCTGCTTGGTAATGATAGTGCCCCCGATCGAGCCACCGCTGCACGTCGGTTGGAAACATTTGAACCTGTGTATCCCCCGCCGACGATTGCGACACAACACCCATGACGCCTTCGACATGCGTCAGCAATTCCGGCGCAAACCCCTGCACCCGCCCCATCGACAACTGCGCATACACCGTATCCCACAACACCCTGCCCGATGGCAACTCGCGCAGGATGGTCGACACCGTGAAGTTCCCCTCGGTGCCGTTCAGCTCGGTC
>WJJR01000200.1 GCA_014729565.1 Candidatus Zixiibacteriota bacterium
CGCGACATTTCCGCCGGCGATTTCGATGAAGGTAAACGTCGCTACGTCGTGCGCACCATGTCCCGCTTTGAATCGGTCGAGGACGTACATGAAACGATTATCACCATGCGCGCCGGCGCACCGATTCGTGTCGGTGATGTGGCCGACGTTCAGCTCGACTACCGTAAGCCCCGCGCGCTGGTCCGGCATATGGGCAATCCGTCGATTGCTTTCAACGCGCAGCGTCAGGTCGGCTCGAATGTGCTTGAGGTCATGAATGGGCTTCTCGCGGAGATGGAGCGCATTAATGAAGACGTACTCGCCGACAAGGGCGTTCGTATCGAGAACGTCTACCGCGAAACCGTTTACATCAATTCGGCCATCGATCTGGTCTTCTCCAATCTGTATCTCGGTGGCTTTCTCGCCATCATTGCGTTGTTCCTGTTCTTGAGATCGCCGTCAGCGCTGCTGGTGATCGCTCTGGCGATTCCGTTGTCGGTGATTTCCGCTTTTCCGCTGATGTACCTTTTCGGGCGTACCATTAACGTCATCTCGCTTGCGGGTATGGCGTTCGCCGTTGGGATGGTGGTCGACAGCTCCATTGTTGTGCTGGAAAATATCTACCGGCACATGCAGATGGGCAAGCCGAAGTGGACCGCGGCTGCCGATGCCACGCGTGAGGTGTGGGGCGCGTTGTTGGCATCGATGGTCACCACTGTCGCGGTCTTCCTGCCGATCATGTTCGTGAAGGAGCGCGCGGGGCAACTCTTCCAGGACATTGCCATCGCCATTTCGAGTGCGATCTTTGTCTCGCTCTTTGTTTCAATCACGGTCGTACCAACACTCTCCTCGCGCGTCCTCAAGATTTCATCGAAAATGCAGGGGAAGAACCAGGACGAGAACTGGCTGGCGCGCCTGTCGCGTCGGATTGCCGCGTTCGTTGACTACATCAACGCGCGCAACCTGCGTCGCCTGGTCACTATTGCTGCTTTCATCGTCGTCTCGATGGGACTCACGGTGCTTTTGCTGCCAAGCGCCGAGTATCTCCCGAATGGCAATCAGAATCTTGTTTTCGGCCTGATGCTCCCGCCGCCGGGCTACAACCTCGATGAAATGGTGGGAGTCGGAAAGAATATTGAAGCCGAACTGGCTCCTCTTTGGGAAACCCCGGCGGAAGAGGCCGAGGACCTGCCGGGCGGAGGACTCGACAACTTCTTTTACGTTGCGTTCCCCGGTCAGGCGTTCATGGGTATGCGTTCACGCGACGATAGCCGCGTCAAAGAACTCGTCCCGCTCGCCAACCGTCTCCTGATGTCCGAACCGGGCGCCATTGGTTTCGCCAGCCAGACATCGTTATTCGAACGCGGCTTTGCCGGTTCACGATCAGTGAGCATCGACGTGACCGGGCCGGAGCTTCCCAAAGTGCTGGGAATCGCCGGACAGATCTTCGGCCAGGTCAGCCAAACCCTGCCCGGATCAAGCTCGCGGCCGATTCCCGGGCTCGACCTGGGCAATCCGGAAGTGCGCGTATACCCCGACCGCGCGCGTGCTGCCGATGTCGGCTTTAGCGCCACCGATATTGGACGGAGTGTCAACGCGCTTGTCGATGGCGCCATCGTCAGTGAGTTCTGGCACCAGGGGCGTGAACTCGATTTGATTATCAAGGGTCGTGACGACTGGAGCCGGCATACACAGAACATCGAACAGTTGCCCCTGGCCACGCCGAATGGACGGATCATCACGCTTGGTGACGTCTCCGACGTACGCATGTGGCAGGGACCGGTGCAGATCAATCATGTCGAGCGCCAGCGCGCCGTCACGATTGAAACCGTGCTCCCCGACGATATTCCCCTTGAAGAAGCCATCACGCGCATCGAAGAGCAGATCGTCGAGCCGTTGCGCGACCAGGGACAAGTGGCGGGGCTTTATGATGTCAACTTGTCCGGCACGGCCGATGATTTGTCGCGGCTGCGCAATGAGCTGGCAATCGATTTCAATCTCGCCGTGATCCTCGCATTCCTGTTGCTGGCGGCATTGTTCCAGTCGTTTGTCTATCCACTCGTGATCATGGTCACGGTACCGCTGGCGACGTTCGGCGGTGTTGTCGGATTGCGTGTGGTGCAGTTGTTTAATCCGGGCCAGCAGCTCGATGTATTGACCATGCTTGGCTTCGTCATCCTGATCGGAACCGTGATCAACAACTCGATTCTCATCGTGCATCACGCGCTGCAATTGATGCGCGAGGGGAAAGGGGCGCGGGAGGCGGTGCGCGAATCGGTGCGCGTGCGTGTGCGTCCGATTTTCATGTCCACCAGCACGTCGGTGCTCGGCATGCTGCCGCTGGTCGTGATGCCCGGCGCCGGCTCGGAATTGTATCGCGGCCTGGGTGCGGTCGTTGTAGGCGGACTCGCCTTCTCGACCGTCTTCACACTCATTCTGACACCGTTGGTGTTCTCCTATGCGATCGAACTCGTCGCCAAAGTCAACGCACTCTTCGGCAAAGAACCCGTGGCCGTGAAGACAACTGAACCGGAATTCGAAAGCTGATCCGATCGTCAGGAAGCCTCTGTCGCCGTGGACTGGCGGAAAGGACTCATCCCATGACAACTCCAAACTCGACATCTTTCTTCGACCGCTATTACACCGATCTCGGGCTCCTGGTCCTGCGTCTCGGCATTGGCCTGAGCATGCTGATTTTCCATGGATGGGGTAAGCTCAGCGGGGGCCCGGAGCGATGGGAGGGAGTCGGCAGTCAAATGGCGAATTTGGGGATTGATTTCTTTCCGGTGTTTTGGGGATTCATGGCAGCCTTCTCCGAGTTCTTTGGTTCCGCGCTTTTAGTTCTGGGTGTGTTTTTCCGACCCGCAGCATTGTTATTGATCGGGACCATGGTCGTCGCTGCGATCCGTCATTTGAGCCTGCCGGCGGGCGAGCCCGGCTCCGGATTCAGCGGCGCCTCGCATGCGCTCGAATTCCTCACGGTGTACGTGGCGTTGTTCCTGAGTGGCCCGGGACGCTACAAGCTGAGCGCACTCTGGCAGAAACGCGCAGGCACGACCGGCTTGCGGCCGGACGAAGGCGTATAACAGCGTTCGTAATCTGCAAGTATTCCCATCGGGGAACCGAATTGCTGTAGGGGCGCGGTCGCCGCACCCACGGCCCTACCCATTACCCGGACGTGTGTGGGGCGGAGAAGCCAGCCGCTACGACACGATCGTTCCCAATAACACTTACAGGCACCCCGTTCGATAGGTCGTCGAACTGCTTGAGCAACCACCCGGGGAAACGGCAATTACATCTGACAATCACTCTGACACACCCCTCAGGCTACGGATTGCACGAGTCTTGCTCAGGCTGGCACGGATCACACGGATCGGAACCGTTGAAGAACATGTATCTGATCAGCAGATTCAGATCCACGGCATCTGAAAACGAATCATCATTGAAGTCGCTCCGTGCCGCTGGACATCCGGGATCGAATATTTCAGGGCTGTTGAAGAACAACACATTGATCTCCAGATTCAAATCGACCGCGTCGACAAACCCGCTCTCGTCGTGATCGGCCTGCCAGGGACAATTGCAGGGAAGTTGCTCGTCCGGTTCATACGTATAGATGACTGCATCACCCTGCGGAGGCAGGTCATTCGAGATGGGCTCACTACTGGTCACGCCCGGTTGGCCAACATAGTTCTCTTCATATCCGTTGACGCGAATGCCCATGAAATAGTTGCCTTCGTCCTCTCCGTCATTGCCAACACGTACCTCGTAGTCACCGGGCATCAGGTTGGTAATGACAATCTCTTCGTCCGGCCAGCTCCCCGTGCTATCCGGACCGAGGCCGTGATCTGTCAGACTATCGTAACGCGCCACGTTTCCAAAGGTGTTGTAGGTCTGCTTGCTTGCGAAGTCGATGCCGATCGAATCCTCCCCGTTGGGTGCAACTACGAACAGCAACGCTGAGAGTGCATAAGCGCGGATGATCAGTGAATCGGGGATGATGATGCGATTGGCCGAAAGTTCAGATGTGTTTCCGGCGGGATCAATCACGGATGCACAAATCCGCGACCACTCCGATACCTCGAGTGTTGGAAACACGAAGTGTCCGGTGGACACATCGGATATCGAGGAGCCCAGATACATCCACGCTTCACCGTGTCCACTGGTATCTCCCAGGGTATCTCCACCCAGATAGACGTCTGATAGGAATAATTCGACACGCGATCCGGGAATTTCGGTGGCTCCCGCCACATAGAAAGAATCCTGCCCCACGTAGAACACGGAGTCCGGCCACGGGAAGTTCAGCAAATCGTTGGGTCCCGTATCGCCATCGCCGGGATCATTGGGCGTCAGATGGTCATCACCCAGATCGATCGCCAACTCGCCATTCGAGTGAATGATATTAGCCGACAGCGTATTGAACTGCGCTGATGCGCCGACGACCGCAATGCCGTCGTACGGGAAGTTGATGATGCGCATGCCGCGCACAACATTATCAGACGATGTGATTTGGAAACCGGCGCCAGTGGACAGAAACGCACCGTCGATCGTTATGGTCGCTGCGTGCGGCGATTCCGACGCCCCCGGTGCGGTAAATCCGTCGATCAGGGTCCCACCGGTTGCATCGCTTAGATCCGGCAGAGCCGAGGCGAGTTCAATCTCTCCGGCCACAGCGAAGTCGATCACGTCGGCACCCGACGATCCATTTGCCGAGTCAATCGCAGATCGCAGCGAACCGTAACCCGAATCATTGAGGTTGCAAACCGTCCACGGCGAGTTGGTGTCCGCCACCGTCACCGTGAACTCACAGGTGTCTGCCAGGCCGGCATCATCGGTCGCGATACACTCGACCGTGGTGACACCCGTCGGGAAGAAGGATCCTGACGGCGGCTGGCTGACCAGAGACGCAACGCCACAATTGTCACTGGCGATGACGTCATACGTCACCGTCGCGCCACAAGCATCATTGGCATATCCGACAACTGTGTCGGATGGACAGGTGATTTGCGGCGGTGTAGCATCCTCAACACTGATCACGGACTGGCACGTGTCAACGTCGCCGTCGTCATCTTCGATGATCAATAGCACCACATGATCGCCGGGAGGATAAGGTCCCTCCGGCTCAAGACGACGACCCACTACGGTGCCGTCATCATCAAATGATCCCGCATCCACGTCATTGACCGAGACGGCCGCCTCGCAATTTTCATCCGCGACCCATTGCAAATCCTGGCACAATGCCACGGGAGGACGGTTGATAATCGTAACGATGCCCTTGGTGAACTCGGGCACCGTTCCGCCCGCACCTTCCGTATAGAACAGGTGGTTATCGGCATTCACGCACGTGGTATCAATCTCGAATGAGCCTTCAACTCCGGTTACATCAACGGTGAGAATTATCGACCCGGTCGCATCGGCGCCGGGAGGAAGGGGGCCGTTGAAAAGCTGGCCCCGAAAATACAGGAACCCGTCGGGAGAGACGAAATCGGCCGATCCGGGTTCTCCGAACCCCCCCGGATTGTCGCTCTTGCAATCTCCGTCCTCAACAGGGTATTGATTCTTGATGATGACCTCATTCAGAGGCCCACCGACCTCTGGAAGTCGATCACCGTACGACATCTCCGCGGCAGTGATATAGGACCCCGGATCGATTTCACGCACCACCAGGGGAACAACCACCGATAGCGGGCTGATGTCATTGGTTAAGTGAACCGAGATGACGACATCGGTCTGATTGGTGTAAACCGTCTGTGACGGAATGACAACGGTGTTGGCAGCATACGATGACACGGCCAGACACACGCACCCCAGTGTCATGACAGTCAGGACAGCGCAGCGCTGCATGACGTACCCCTTTCACAACCTGTTGACTTACGTGCCGTGGGCATTTCCGCGGGCCATCCGCCCGCCTGCTAACAATTGAACGTTCCGAACCTCGCTAATTCGGACACGGTTCGTCCCGGATCGCGTCGATGGACAGTGGCGACCGCCACAACGCTAACTCGATCGCGTATGGTGTGCGCACCGAACTGCGCTCGGGGGCTCGCGGACTGACATGAGAGCGCTCCCTCCTCCAGTCAAGGCCACCCGAGTGACAATTCCGTTGTCAGTTATTTGCATAGATAATCTATGATGTCGGTTTGTCAACGTCTTTTCCGGATGGCAGATGTCCCGAATGTTAAGTCCTTCGGGCATCCCAGCCCCCCTCGATCCATGAACCTCCGGAACCAGCCGTGGTCATCTGTGGTATTCTCCCTGAGATGGCATCCATTCCTCATTGCAACCCAGCCACTTCGGGCTATATTCGACCCATGCCGATGTGCCGTCCCACGTATCGCCTTGCCGGTTCACTGATCGTCTTCATAACGACGATGCTGGTTGTGACCGACGGCGCTAATGCGACCAAATTCGCCGGCGAGCCCTACCACCTCGGGGTTGGCGCACGAGCGCTCGGACGCGGGGGGGCCTATGTGGCATCACCGCCCGATGCCAGCTCGATGTTCTGGAACGTCGCCTCGTTGGCTGTGCTCTCTCGCCCGGAAGCGATGGCGCAGCACGCGGAGACCTTCGGGTCACTCCTCGATCACGATTTTGTGGCGGTGGCGGTGCCCTCACGGCCGGAATCGCCATGGGCGTGGGGTGTTTACGGCACCTATTTGGGCGGTAGTGGTATCAAGATTACGGAAGTCGACTCCCTGCGCGGCCGGCCCGTTGCCGTCCGCGAGGAAAACCACGGCGACTGGTCACTGGCCGTTGGCTTAGCCCGTAAAACAAGCCGCTGGTGGCATTGGGGGGTGGCGTTGAAGACGGTGATTCGCGATTTGCCGGGGAATATGGCGTACGGACTGGGATTAGACCTCGCCTGGTACGGGCAGGGAAGAGGCTGGCGTGCCGGCATCAAAGCGGCCGACATCACCACGACCTTTCTGTCGTACGATTCGGGCCGCAATGAATCGATCAATCCCCATGTCAACTGGGGCGGTGAAGTCGATCTGCCCGAGGTGGTCAACGATATCTCCAGCATCGTCGCCGTCGAAGCGGAAACCTATTTCGAAGGGCGTGAGACCGCTGCGCAGTTCTGGTCGGGTCCAATCTCGGTTGACCTGCATGTGGGATTCGAGGCCGCCTACCAGAACCTGTTGTATGGCCGCATCGGGTCCGATGCCGGACGGCTCGCTTTGGGCGCCGGTGTGGCATTCGACCGTTGGGCCATTGATGCGGCCCTGGGAGATCACGAGTTCCTGGACAACAGTTATCGCGTGTCACTACGCTATATTCTGAAGTGAGCACACCGAGACCACGAAACACTGTCTCTGATCATCATTCGCACGGTCCAACACACGAGGAAGAACCGCCCATGACTGTCTGCATTCGCACCGCCATCGTTGCCGTTCTCCTTGGAATACTGATCAGTGCATCGCTGACACCGGCACAGTCAAACATCACGCCGTCGACGATGCTGGCGCGGGTTGAAGATGATACGATCACCGTCTTTGATCTGGTTCAATCCGCCTGGGCCAAGCGCATGCTGCGAAAGGAGCCAAGCCAACCGCCCCACGCGAAACTCGAGAGCATGCTGAATGAGCTGATCTTCAATGCGCTGTTGGAACAGGAGGCGGAGGCGATCGACTTGTCGCAGGATTGGTCGTTCCGAACCAGAGAACGGGCAATCACCTCGGAAGTCGCACTGCAATTGTTCCAGGACGAGGAGTTCCTCTTCCGTCTGAACATCGATTCCGCGACGGTGGACTCCTACTTCCAGGAGCATAAAGATCGCTTCACGGTGCCACACCCGCAGCGTCACATGCGTCAAATCACCGTATACAAGGAGCACTTCGGGATTCCCAGCGGCTACTTGACGCCGATCGACTCGCTGTACGTTGGCTGGGATCCCAAGCGGAAGATCGATTCGTTGTACACCCGCCTGCAGAACGGGGAGAGCTTTATCAAATTGGCCATGATGTACTCAGAGGAGCCGCGTGCCCGCTCTCTCGGTGGCGACTGGGGCTGGATGTCGAAGGAGGGGTTGGCGGACTCGCAATTGGCCCGCATCCTGTTCGAACAGCCCGTTCATCGCATTTCGAAACCGATCGAATTGCCGTATGC
>WJJR01000201.1 GCA_014729565.1 Candidatus Zixiibacteriota bacterium
GGCAAGAAGCAAGTCTCCATGTTTGAAATGACCAAGCTCGTCTCGAAGCACCTGAAAGAGGCGTAACCGGTCGTCACCGAAGACGATAGAGCCGTCTCCTGTCACTGGCAGGAGACGGTTTCTCTATGTATGCCCTCGTTTATTTCAGGCAACTCCCCCCACCGACACACGGGAAGCAATTTGTTGTCGCGCCGCTTCTGTCGTATACTGCACATCTTGTGAACGATGATCTCGTGGGCGGAGTGAACGAATGAGTGACTTTTTTCAAAATGGTCAGATTGCCACTTTCCATCGGCTCGGACAACTCGATATAGAACGGCTGGAGCAGGAATTGTGGAAAATGACGCGCGTGCGCGGCGTCTCGTTGGTTTTGCCGTCACTATATGCGGAACTCTCCCGGCCGGCGCTTCGCCATATCGTTGAGGAATTGCGCAGTGTCCGTTACATCCGTGAGATCGTAGTGGCTATGGGCCCCTGCACGCGTGAGGAATTCAAACACGCCCAGGAGTACTTCTCGATTCTGCCGCAGAAAACCACCCTCCTGTGGATCTCCGGTGATCGGATGCAGAGGCTGATTTCTCAGTTGCACAACGAAGGACGGCTCGATCCCGGCCCTTACGGCAAGGGCCAGGGCGCCTGGCTGGCGTACGGATATGTCATCGCCGAGGGCCGCAGCGAGGTGATTGCCCTGCACGACTGCGATATCGTCACCTACTCGCGCGAATTGCTCGGCCGTTTGATCTATCCCGTCGTCTCCAGCCAGCTCGATTTCGAGTTTTGCAAGGGATACTACGGCCGCGTGACCGATCGTATGCACGGTCGGGTGACCCGGCTGTTCCTGACGCCGTTGTTGCGCGCACTGACCCGCATGCTGGGTCATCTGCCGATTCTGAGCTACTATGACAGCTTCCGCTACCCCCTCGCCGGTGAATTTTCGATGATGACCAACCTCGCGCGGCTCAATCGTATTCCGGCCGACTGGGGGCTCGAAGTCGGCGTGCTCGCCGAGATCTATCGCAATTGCTCAGTCAAACGCATCTGCCAGGTGGAATTGGCCGAGAACTATGAACACAAACATCAGGACCTCTCGGCGGAGGACAAAACCAGAGGCCTCCACCGCATGTCCATCGATATCGCCAAATCCTTATTTGTTACGCTCGAAAGCGAAGGCGTGACCTTTTCGAGGGGTTTCTTCAACTCCCTTCGTGCCAGTTACAAACGGATTGCCCAGGATATGATCGTGCGTTACGAGGGCGACGCGTTGATCAACGGTCTCCACTACGACCGTCACGGAGAGGGCACTGCCGTCGACCTGTTCACCGACGTCCTCCGGGAAGCCGGCGAGACGGTGCACGATGATCCCATCGGCCCGCCCTTCATTCCCAACTGGAACCGCGTCTTTGCCGCCTTTCCCGATTTCGACGTCCGACTCCTGGAGGCCGTACGCCAGGACAATGCAGGAGATGATTAATGAAGTATGACACCTCATTACGGCAGTGGATTGCCCGGCGCATGGAGATGATCGAACGCGCCGATATTGTCGTCGGCATTCCCTGCTACAACAATCAGGACACCATTGGACACGTGGTCAAAATGGTCTCGCACGGTCTGTACGATCACTTCAAGGACTACCGCTCCGTGATCGTGATTTCCGACGGTGGTTCAACCGATGACACCCGCGAGATCGCCCGTGATACGAATGTCCGCCCGTGGCAGGAAAAACTGGTGTCGATCTATCGCGGCGTGGCCGGTAAAGGATCGGCGCTGCGCTCAATCTTTGAAATCGCCGAACATCTCGACGCGAAAGCCACGATGGTGGTCGACTCCGACCTGCGGTCGATCACCGGTGAGTGGGTCAAGCATCTGCTCGACCCGGTCCTGAACCACCAATACGATTTCGTGTCGCCGGTCTACACCCGGTACAAGTACGACGGCACCATCACCAACAACGTCGTTTACAACATCACCCGCGCGCTCTACGGCAAGCGCATCCGCCAGCCAATCGGCGGCGACTTCGCCTTCTCGGTCAAAGCCGCCCGCCATTACATGGAGCAGGATGTCTGGGATACCGACATCGCCCGGTTCGGCATCGACATTTGGATGACCACCAGTGCCGTCGTGCAGAGCATGAGCGTCTGCCAGGCGCATTTGGGAACGAAAATCCACGACGCCAAGGATCCGGCAGCCCATCTCGCGCCGATGTTCCGGCAGGTGGTTCACACGCTGTTTTCGCTGATGGAAAACAACGAGCCATTCTGGCGGAATGTAAAAGGCTCGCAACCGACCGAGATTTTCGGCGGCAATGGTGATTCCGAACCCGAACCGGTGAGTGTCAATCTCGCCGCCCTCTGCCGGGGGTTCCGCCACGGATATGATCAGTTCGGCATCTTCTGGGAACAGATCTTCTCACCCGAATCATTCGAGGCGATTAAGTCCGCCTACGAGACGCCGGATGAGGAATTCAATCTCGATATTAGCTCGTGGGTATCCATTCTGTATGAATTGGCCGCCACCTTCCACAAGTGGGAAGCGCACCGCTACAAACTGCTCGAATTCGCCACACCGCTCTACAACGGACGGGTCGCGTCGTTTATCAACTCCACCATCGACATGGATTCCAGGCAGGCCGAAGCGGTTGTCGAAGAGCAGGCGAAAGCGTTTGAGGATCGCCGCGGCTACCTCGATGAGCTATGGACTGCAGCGGGTGGTATGACCGAAGATTTGAATCGCAAATTGGGGCAATCCTGACGTGTCTCACTTGCTCGGGGAGAACGCTGCTATGACCGCCGACGGACATCGCCGTCCCGACATGCACACTTACTTCATGCAAATCGCCCTCGCCGTGCGCGAGCGTGCGAATTGCCTGGGCAACAAGGTCGGGGCGGTGCTGGTGGTCGATAATCGCATTGTCTCCACCGGCTACAACGGCACACCGTCGAAAATGCGCAATTGCGATGAAGGCGGTTGCGAACGGTGCGCCAACCGCGACAAGTACCCCTCCGGATCGTCGTACGACCTCTGCATCTGTGTGCACGCCGAACAAAACGCACTGCTGTCCGCGGCGCGCTTCGGTGTCGCCGTCGCCGGCGCGACGCTCTATTGCACAATGCGACCCTGTTTCGGGTGCACGAAGGAGTTGTTGCAAGCTGGCATTGACACAGTCTACTACCTGCACAACTGGCAGCACCCCGATCCGATTCACGCCGCCCAGTATGAAACGATCCAGGCCCGTTTCCCCGGCGGCATCAAACCGCTCGTCATCGACGATCCCAAGGCCGACTGGGCCAACTCACGCAAGCTCGATCCCCCGATCGCAAGCAACGACTAGCGGCGGGTCCGCGTCTTCTTTACGTCCCCTTCGTCAACAACAGCGGTACCTCACAGCTCTGGGGCGTGATGAAAAAGTCGTGTGTTGACTCCAGACCAGACGATGTAACTGAATGATGCAATTATAACCTCGCGTAGGTGCGGCTCTTATAGCGATTGTCAGAACTATCTTCCGATTGAACACGCGATGTAGTATGGGCGCCTCGTTTACACTGAGTCAACCGAAGTGCCCGTGCCGCTTGGCCGAGACGCTTGCAGTGAGCGGAGTCGAACTGGCCATGCTACGTTTCCGAAAACCGGAACGGAGTTCTAATTATTGCTATAACTTGTTGTCATTCCCGCGAAAGCGGGAATCCATTCTCCACGTGTGGCTGGCTTCAAAATGGATCCCCGCTTGCACAGGGATGACAGGGGAGGCTTGACGACTGAACGGGGGCTTCTGCTAACGGAAAATACTTCTGACAATCGCTATAGATTCTACGGAGATAACACATCACACTGTCTCAGACTTACAATTCAAGTCGACCAGAGGAGTAGTGCGTAATCCGATCCACCGTTCTTGATATTATTGGGGCACCCGCCCCTGCCGGATAATTTCGATCAACTGCGGATGCAATGTGGGATTGGCCGCCACGGCCTGCCCCTTGAGCGGATCGAAGGGCTGACCCGACCAGTCGGTGACCATCCCGCCGGACTCCATGCACATGAGGGCGCCGGCGATGCAATCCCAGGGGGAGAGCTTCATTTCCCAGAAACCGTCGAAGCGGCCGGCGGCGGTCCAGGCCAAGTCGAGGGCGGCGGCGCCCATACGACGGATCGCGCGCGCGGTCTTGGCGAAACGGGCGAAATGGTCCAGGTTGTCGAGTTCGGAGTCGCGGATATCGTAGGGGAAGCCGGTGGCCAGCAGGGCATTGGTCAGTTCAGTAGTATCCGACATTTGGAGTCGACGATCGCCTAGGAACGCACCCGCTCCGCGTACTGCCGTAAACAACTCGTTGCCCATAGGGTGATAAACAACGCCGCAGATCGGCACTCCCTTGTCGAGCAGGCCGAATGAGACACACCAGACATGCAGCCGGTGAGCGTAGTTGGTGGTGCCATCGAGTGGATCGATATACCAGGCAAGACGCTCCTTCGCCTCGTGGATCGAGCCCTCCTCAGCGACAATCGTAAAATCCGGAAAGGCCTTGGTCAGCCCCTCCATGATCATCTCTTCAGAGCGCGTGTCCATTTCGGTGACGAGATTGATCGCGCCCTTTAATTCGATATCCCGCGGGCCTTCGATGTTCTCGGCCAGCATATCGCCGGCGGCCTTCGCTATCGGAATCGCGGTCTGGAGGTATTCGTGCCAGACGGGGTTGGTCGTGGCTTGGTTCATGTGATCGCAACTCTATGAGGAATTGGGTGGCCGTGATCTGTGATCGCGGTCCCGCGAAGCGGGATCTCAGGGCTATCCTTGATGGTCATTGTTGTGGCTATTGTAGTGGTTTGTATTTCGCCTGCGGCGAACCGCGATCACAGATCGCGGCCACCCCTATAGCGTCGTCCACTTTTTACCCGGCAATCCTCTCCAGCTTCTCGGTCGAAACGCCCTGCCCCGACGATTGCAGCTTATGAAGGTAATAATAGATGCCCTGCTGGGCGAGCAGTTCATCGTGGGTGCCGACCTCGCGGATTTCGCCTTTGTGCAAGACTATGATGCGGTCGGCGCTGCGGATGGTCGAGAGACGGTGCGCGACAACGATATTGGTGCGCCCGGCGAACAGTTCCTTCAGCGCGAGTTGAATACGGGCTTCGGTTTCGTGATCGACCGATGATGTCGCTTCATCCAAAATGAGAATGCCGGGATCATCAGCGACGACCCGTGCGAATGCGACAAGCTGCTTCTCTCCGACCGACA
>WJJR01000202.1 GCA_014729565.1 Candidatus Zixiibacteriota bacterium
CACCATTATCGCCTGAATCACGCGACGGTGGCGGCGGAAGAACGGCTGTGGTTGAGATCGTTTCTTCACTGGTATTACTATCGGTTGATCGTGCTGCGATTCAGAGCGGATACGCGCAACTGAGTCATCTTTGAATATCGCACACGGGAATATGAAAACCGCACACACAGAGCGCAAGGCGGAGCATTGGCGGCGAGCCCGATTTCAGCCTGCATGTTGCATTCTATCACTCGGCTTTAGCCGGGCCCAAAAGACGTTGTGGTGCCCCACCGCTTGGGGCGTGTTGAAAAACCCATAGGGTTATCGCGTAGGTCCGGCTCTTAGCCGGACCGGTGCGGCTAAGAGCTGCACCTACGCGACGATGATATAGGTTGTTCAACAGGCCCCAAGCGGTGGAGCACCCCGTATATCCGTTTCGTGTGGCCCCGATGTCCATTTTCGAGTAAATTAATCCGGACTCAAGGGGGGAGGCGCGGTTTTGTGACCGAGGCGATCACGGACACTCAAGATATCAACACCCAAGCGGCGGCGTACTGCCCTGTGTGTGAAACCGAGGTGCATGGTACGGTTGTCCTCTCGTATGACTCCGAGGTCTTCGGCAAGCGCTATGATCTGCTCCGTTGCCCGGAGTGCGGGACCGGAATCTGTGTGCCACAGCTCACCGATGACGATCTGGAGACCTACTACACCGAGGAAGAAGTGGTCGGCGCCGGGCTATACGAGAAGTGGCTGAAGAAGTACCGCTACATTCACGATTGGATCGTTCCCTTTACCGGCGGTCGGGGGCGTGCGGCGGAATTGGGCTGCAACTCGGCGAATCAGTTGCGTTACTTCCACGAGCGCGGCTGGGATGTTCTGGGCTTCGAGTTCTCGAAAGAATGCCAGGAGTATGCAAAACGCGTGAACGACGTTGAGGTCACGGGCACGATGTTGGCACAATTCAACGCCGAACACCCCGAGCAGACGTTCGACCTCTTTTTGCTCATTCACACCTTCGAGCATATCACCAATCCGGCAGCATTGCTCGCCGACTTGAAACAAGCGCTGGCATCGGATGGCTTGCTCTACATCGAAGTCCCGAATGTCGATTCATGGAGTTACGATTGGCTCGGCGAGTTCGACAATGTCGCACGTCTGCCGTTTCACTCGTACATTTACACGCAGCAATCCCTCAGACAATTGCTGCAGCGGTGCGGGTATGAGGTCGTCGCGGAACGACCCTACTCGATGAAAGAGGACGGTGGTCTGTTGACACGAAGTTTGGAACAATCACTACGGTTTCGCCTGCAACGACGACTCGGGCGGAATATCGTCTCCCGCGCAATCGGAACGGTCTTGAAGTGGATAATCCGTTTCTATCCCAATCGTCTCCTCATTACCAAGCTTGCCGGACAGAGAGGCAAGTCGGCAAGTTTTGCCATTCTGGCACGCCCACTGCCACCGTGAATTCGACCGCCGCAGGATATCACACCGGACACCATTACCTTGAACTCTTCCGCGGTCACCAGGAGGGTGGGCTCTGCCCACATCCACTCGCACATCCGCTTGTAATGAGCATACTCAACGTGTGTGCCCTTACATTTTGATCTCTCTTCAACACCTTTCAGCGGGCTGGGGCGAGGGGCAACTCGTTCGAACCGGAACGTTACAAGTCACTCTGGTATCTAATCCTCATCACGCTTGAAGCACGATGGGCACTCGGATGGATCGTTCGCAGCGATTTCAATCCTCTGCGGTTTACCATCGTGTGTCTGCAACTCAACGTGCAAGTCTTCGACGTCCCACTCCAGCGAGTACGACTTCTCCGTGCCGGCTTTCCACGAAACCAGGGGAGCGCCCAGGGGACCTCCCAGTTTCGCCTGCAGGCAATCAAGCAGCGCCTGGTAATCGTGGTCTTTCAGCTCAGCGGAGTCCAGGAAACGATAGTGGACGGCGCAGAGATGATTCTCCATGAAGTTCAGGTCAACCGTCGCATCGACACCACAGACGCGTCCCGTCGTGGAGATAATGGCGCAACGCTTGTTGCATTCGCCCGGTGCGAACTCGGGACGGTCGGCGGATTCCTCTCGGATGAGAATATTCTCCCGCGGGAATCGCGGCGCCATGTCCTCGAAACTCACGGTCCAACTCACCCAGCCATAACCGGGAACCTCGAGCGCGAACAGCTTATCGTCGTTTGACATGTTGACCTCCTTGGATGCGGTGGACGTTACCTACGGCGCACACGGATCAACGGGCAACGGACCGTTGAAGAACAGATGGTCGATGAGACCATCGAGATCCGTCGCATCCGGGAAAGTGTCATTGTTGAAGTCGGCGCGGGTTGTCGGACACATCGGGTCCTGCGGGTTCGGTCCGTTGAAGAACAACGCGTTGATTTCCTCATTCAAGTCGACCGCATCAAGAACCCCGTTGGCATCAAAATCGCACTGATACGGACATTCACACGCCGGTTCAGCGAATCCGGTAACCGGCACAATCGTACCGCCGCCACCGGAGAACACGATCGCGCTGGAAGCCGGGCCGGGTACCGTGGGACAGAATCGCACCATAATGCTCGCCGATTCGCCATGTGCCAGATCAGCGTACGTGTCGTTCCCGCCGGTGATTTCAAACGGCGATGGACAGGATATCGCTCCGGTGAGCAGACCGCCACCCATGTTGCGCACGAGAAACTCGATCTCGAGGTCGGAACACTCACCCACCGTCGTCGTGGGGAAATCGTACGTAGTCGGCGTGACCGCAATCACCGGATCCACCGGCGCCGTCACGTCGAACACCGTGACGCCATAGATGCCCCAGGGGGCACCCGGGCCTAGTTGTTGCCAGACGTAATAGTGGAGACTGTGATCCCATGTGTCATAGATGATGTACTTGAAGATATCGCCCTCGTCCACGTAGCCGACACCCGTGACGAAGTGATCCGTATTCCCGTTTCCATCGGAATCCACCAGCAGGACTACGGGCCGGTTGGCATCGATCTCGTCGCAGTAATCATACCAGGTGAATTCGCTGTACATCAGTTCTGTGGCGCTGGCAATCAGGTGCGGGTTCACGTAAGCGACATAGTCGGTGAATGAATGGCCCACATCGCTGTACCAGCTCCATCCGTAATAGTTGCCGTAGCTGCTCCGTGACGTGCGCATGAAGTCTCCGACGCAGTTGTCGGGATGCGTGCCGCCGGTCTCCGAACGATCCGGCTCCAATGGGTCGGGCCAGCCATCGATGGGGCAGGCATAGTCCTGGTAGTGGTTCGTTGCCGGTCCGCCGCAGACCGCAGACCCGTCGTCGCAGGCGATCATCGCTTCGACCGCGGCGGTCTGCGACACTGCGCTCCCGGGCACCAATGTGGACAGAAACTGATCATAGTACCCGATCACCATTCCGACCGCTGTTGGTCCACAGCCGTGATGCCACTGGTAGGCGGGTACGCCCGATATGATGGTTGGGGCTGTTTTCAAATCACCCGGTAACCCGAGATCAACTCCTTCCGGCCGCGTCGGCCCGGTCGTACTCTGTTGCGCGTGCGCGGCTGCCGCCAGACACACGACCGCCATCACAACGACCAGCAATCGCCAGAAGACCACTACCCACCTCCTCGTGAAGGGTGTCACAATGTTTGTTGCGGGTAATATGGGACGATTTCTCCATTTGTCAACGGTGACGCGAAGACAAATCAGCCCTACCGGATACTATCAGTACGCAGCTCACGAGTCGAGCTAAGACACGGTAACGCCAGTGTTACACCGAGCAGATGCGGCGGATCACCGGTTCGCGGATTGCAACGCCGGCGTTGATGACATCCTATGGCTCACACGGATCGGCCGGTAATGGTCCGTTAAAGAAGAGATGGTCGATCAGTGCATTGAGGTCGATTGCGTCGATCACGCCATCAGAGTCGAAATCCGTGCGTGGGGCTGGACAATCCAGATCCTGAGGATTCGGGCCGTTGAAGAACAGCGCGTCGATCTCGCCATTGAGGTCGACGGCGTCGAGGACACCACTGCCGTCAAGATCGCCTTGTAATGGACACCAGCACGATTCACAATCGAGACTGACGACGCGAACGTCGTCGATGTTCCATCCACAGAAGACCAGCCCGCCGTCCGTCGGGCCCATCGTCCAGCGGACATAGACCGTCGGCTCATTCGCTGCGACATCAGACAGATCGTATTCCACCTCTTCCCAGGCAAGATCGGCGATCGTCGCGTAGTTGCCCCACACCGGCGTCCAGGTGATTCCGTCGTTGCTGACGGCGATGCTGGCGCTGTCGTAGCCGGGACGCTCAACACCCAGCCAGCGGCAGAACCGCAGACGGATATTGTCGTGGCCGGAACAGTCGATCGGCGGGGAGGTGACAGGCACGGCGCCAAGGTTGTTGGCGTAATCGCCCGCGAGGTTGTAGCCCATCACCTGGGGACCACTGCACCCGGCATCCGGATCGGGAACGGGATATTGCAGTTCCTGACCGCCCAGGCCGAGCGGCATGCCTCGCTGCCAGGCGCCGCCGGAGATCGACCAGCCGAGATCGGATTCGAAATCATCTTCGAACAGGACCGTCTCCCCACTCGAGACCGTTGCCCGATACGCGGAATCCGACGGATACATCAGCGTTCCGCGTACCGCCTCATCGATGCTGAAACAGTACCACAGATCCTCGCCGCATCGGCTCGCTGGCAGCGTGGTCTCATACGCGTCCGGCCCGATCTGTGCCATCGCAACCGACGTGGTCTCGCCGGTGGCGTGCCAGTAATGCAATTGTCCGGATCCGGCGACAGGGACACCCTCGCCGATGCTGTGGACGTCGACCTGCACCGTCGTCTCGGTATGGGGCGGAATAATAGTTGGTATACCATTAGGACAGTGAAATGCCACATCGCGCACCGATTTGATCGCGAGCGCCGGATCGCCAAACAGGGTGGTTTCATACATCGTCCAGCGTATTCCCCCATCGTCGATGTGGTAGATGTGGTCCATGCGCATGTCGGACATCGCGCGGCCGATCTGCGGCATCGCCTCGTCGGTATCATAGATGGCATCCCAGAACTCGCGGTTGAAGATGTGCACCGGATGCCGTGTGCTGCGCGAGCCCAAACCGACGCGCGCATTGGCCACGCAGCCAAACGCGCCGGTCGGGAGAACGGTTGTCATGTACTCCGCCCAGCAATCGGGGGAGTCGAACTTGCCGGCGTTGCAGCCCTCCGCGTACACAAAGAAGTACTCGGAATTAGACAGGTGCTGCCGGAGCATCAGCGTGTCGGTTCGCATGGCATAGGGAACGTCGCTGTGCCCAAGGTGATCGACAATGTGAACACCGCCGTTGAGGTGCGGGAACAGTTCCCAGGGGTTCCAGTAGTTGTTGGGCTCGAGGTAATCATAGAGTTTTGCGATCGTGTAGACCGACGACGGGAATCCGTACGTGTGAAACCCGTGTGCATCAGAGCCGTCGACCATCTCGTCCATTGCATAACCGCCGTACTCACCCCATCCGCCAAACGTCAATTGCTCACCGGCCAAAAGCACCTGGTCGAGGTAGGGATCGTTACTGCTGGTATAGGCGAGGACCTTGTTGACATAGTTACTGACTTGAGTCGGACTCGAGGCCGGCACACGGCCAACATGCACGTCCGGAACCAGGTCAACTTCGCCGCCGCCGTCGCCATCGCCCGGTTCACCCCAGCGGCTGTCGCTGTCGTAGTTGTAGGTGCCATCCAGGCAGGCGAAGTAGATGTCGCCGGGGAGATCGACCTCGTAGATCGATCCCGGCCCCTCCCAGGATTTGACATACATGTCCAGTGCCGGAATCAAATCGTCGTCAGCACCGAGGAGCACGTAGGAGATGCCGTCTTCAAGAAGCCGTGATCGAATATAGTCACGCAGGCAGTGAGGATCGCTGCATCCAATCGACTCGAGCGTGTGAATCTCGGTGATGACGCCGTTGGCCGTATGATAATCGGCCAGTGGTTGAAAACCGGTGACAAACGCCGACGGCGTGAGGATCAACATCGCATAGGTTGACGGGCCACCAGACAGACTGTGTTGCTCGGCCAGAGCCTGCGGGTTATCGATCCAACGCCGAAGGTCCTGCGTGTTCTGTTGAGTCAAGGGGACCACGCGTGGGTTCTGCGCGGTCGACGCTGTCGTGACACGCACGTCGAGGTAGCGATACGTCGTGAGCTCATGTGTCAGGGGGACATAGTCGACCGGATTCAGTCGCAGGATCGCCAGGCGGCGTCCTCGAAACGTCTGTTCACCGAGATTCATGAATCGTGTTTCCGGAAGAGGTTCCGCTTGCTGGTAGACGGTCTGATTGAGTGCGACGGGTGGTATCTGAGCATGATTCGCAGACAATGGAAACGGTTGGTACACAGGTTCAATCGGGTGAGCAACAGTGACCGACGACGGCTCACGCGG